>JANRMG010000185.1:0-7829 GCA_033761855.1 Candidatus Caenarcanales bacterium | reverse complement strand
CTTCTTTTTCAAAAGGATCTAGACCCTTTGCTTTAAATATCTGCAAAAACATACAATCAAACACTAGAAGTAAGTTCAATCCAACCTAATTCATTAGAATAGTTGATAGATTGTTGATTAAAGAACAAAAAGATAATGCTTCAATTCTCTTTTTTACGAAAAGCTTTTGTAATTTTTTTCATGTTATTAATTTGCTTTTCTTGTTCTCATAAAGCCGAAACCAAAATGCGCAAAGAAAAAAACGTCCTCGGAGAAATTCTTAAACCTTGTTGTATGAAACCACTAGCTGGCTTTTACCGCGACGGTAGCTGCCGAACCGGAGAGGACGACCACGGAACCCACATTGTTTGCGCAAAAGTCACCAAAGAGTTTTTGGAATTTAGTAAATCTCGGGGCAATGATTTAATTACTCCTTCTCCTAATCATAGATTCCCAGGACTCAAAGATGGAGATAAATGGTGTCTTTGCATTGGACGCTGGAAAGAAGCTTTAGATCATGGTGTTGCCCCACCAATTATTTTAGAATCCACCCACGAAAAAGCTCTTGAATACGTTCAATTGGAGATTTTAAAGGAACATGGGGTTGAAGTTTAGTTAAAATTGTAATTAACACGAGCTCAACAAGAAATCAGAAAACAACCATATAGATGCCCCGTCAGACGCCAGTCGTAAGGGGCAATCGGTCGGAGAGCAATCAAAAAAATAGAGGGTTTGGGGCGTCGCGCCCCAAGAGCGGGGTCAAGGGGCTGGCGGTAAGCCCCTTGGAACCAACCATCTTTATCTTATCTTTGAATCTGTTTTTTCTTCTAACCCTTAAAACGAAAAAGGCTCAGCATGCTGAGCCCCTACAAAAGAATTTATAAAACAAATAAAGTTTTATTCAATAGTCCAGGTATCACCGCTCTTGAAGAGTTTTTCCATATTACCAGTGCCTTTTAATTCTTGAATCTTTTTAATTTGATTATGAACATCTTCTTCGTAATTAGGACCCTGAACGTCACGGATTACACCCAAAGCAGCCGGAAGATCCAATTCTCCGATTAAAAAGTGAATGGAAGGATTAACGATTTTTTCGTCATGAACCAAAATATCTTTTTCGGTAATTCCGTTAACGCCCAATTCAACCACTTCAAGCTCAAGAGTGGAGGTATTAAGTTTTAAACCTTTTTTCTTATCTTTACCGAAGAGGATTGGTTGTCCGTGAACTAAACGAAGTTGGTTTTCATCACGGTTTTCGGAAGCAGTAACCGAAGCGTGAACTTTGTCGTTAAAGATTACACAGTTTTGTAAAATCTCAACGAAAGCGGTTCCTTTGTGATTTGCCGCACGCTTGAAGATTTCTTGCATGTGCTTAGGGTCAGTATCTATGGTTCTAGCCACAAAGGTAGCTTGCGAACCAAGAGCCACAGAAGTTGCATTGAAAGAGCGATCCAAAGAACCATAAGGGGTGGATTTAGCTTTAGTTCCAACGTCAGAAGTTGGTGAATATTGGCCTTTCGTGAGACCGTAAATCTTGTTGTTAAAGAGTAAAATCTTGACATCAATATTTCTTCTGATGCAATGAATAAGATGATTTCCTCCAATTGAGAGACCATCTCCGTCTCCGGTTACAACCCAAACTGATAGTTCTGGATTAGATAATTTAAGACCGGTAGCCAGAGCTGGTGCACGTCCGTGAATGGTGTGAAAACCAAAAGTGCTCATGTAGTGAGGAAAACGAGAGCTACAGCCTATTCCTGAAACAAATACGATTTTTTCCTTAGGAACGCCGATTTCGGGCATTACCGACTGAATCGAAGATAAAATAGAATAATCTCCGCAACCGGGGCACCAACGTACATCTTGGCTGCTCGCGAAATCTTTTTTAGTTAAAGTAGACTGAGTCATGAATATATTAGTTTAAATTTATTAGTTACCGATTAATTATAATGAAGATTTGGTTTCAAGCTGCAACAAACAAGATAATTTACAAAAGTAATTACATTATTTGGAAGCTTATGACTACCTCGATTATAATGACTATATAAATTTAACAAAATTAAACTTTAATCCCCTCAATGTTAATAACAATTTAATGTCAACTTTATCTTCAACCTTGACTTCCGAAAAGCAAATTTTAGTCACCGAAAAAACAAAGCCTTTGAAAGCACTGTCTGGCTTGTCCAAAGCTGAAATTAAAGCTTTAATTGTAAAAGAGTTGGCTTGGGAAGGCTTTAGAGCAGAGCAAGTCCACAGTTGGATTTATTCTAAAAGCTCGTCTAACATCTCTGAGTGGAGCAATCTAAGCAAAGAGAAAAAGCAAGAATTAGAGAGTAAATTTCAAATTCCTCTTCTCGAGCTTGCGACCTTGCAAACAAGCAAAAAAGACGGAACGAAGAAATTCCTCTTCAAGCTTTCGGATGGACAAATGGTTGAATCAGTCCTCATGCGTTTTAAGGACAGAGAAAACCTTACGGCCTGCATTTCTAGCCAGGTTGGCTGTGCCGTAGGCTGCCCTTTTTGCGCTACCGGCAAGCTCGGACTCAAAAGAAATTTATCCTCGGCCGAAATTGTTGATCAGGTCATGAGCATCCAAAGAATTACCGGAGAAGAAGTTAGTAATATAGTTTTTATGGGTCAAGGAGAGCCTCTCCATAACTACTCTAATGTTGTTGAAGCAATTAAAATTCTCCGTGAGTCGGCAGGAATTGGAGTTAGACACATTACGGTTTCAACCAGCGGATTGGTACCACAGATAGTCGAACTCGGCAAAACAAAATTAAATATCAATCTCGCGGTTTCGCTTCACAGTGCCATTCAAGAAACCAGAGAAAAATTGGTTCCAATTGCCAAACGTTGGAATATGCTCGAATTAATGAGAGGTTTGGCTCAGCATTTTAAAGATACAGGCCGCCGTATAACCTTTGAATACACTCTTCTAAAGGGCATAAACGATAGCAACGAAGAAGCCTGGGCTCTCTGCGACCTCCTTAGAGATTTATCTTTTCCAGTTCTGATTAACTTAATTCCCTACAATTCCACCGGCAAAAAGAATGAAGCTCCTAGTCAACCGCTCATGCGGTCGCCTGCAGAGCAACCCGTGCTCACGCACTTTGGAGAGTTCCAAAAACCAGAAAGAGTAAGAATCCAACAATTCAAATCAATAGTAGAACGCTCTGGAAAAAAGGTGACGGTGAGAGTAACTTTGGGTGATGATATCGATGGCGCTTGCGGGCAATTGGCAAATAAGGTTGCTGAAAGCTAAAGATTTAAAAAACGGCTTTCAAACTTTCGGACAAGGCTTTGACTTCGTTTTTAGATTCCAGTAGTTGCCCTAATGAATCCCATTGTCCCTGCATTAAAGCATCTCTAGCACCTTCTGGAATGTTAAATTTTAAACTTAAAGCTCCAGAAGAAAGAGTTTGGGTCTGCAAATCAATTGTAATTTGCTGCTCTGGATTTTTTGTAATGTTTTGGGCGATTTGATTGATTTCGGCTTTGCTTAGCACCACACAAGGAATTCCAAGGGTCGTACAGTTTCCAAAGAAAATCTCGGCAAAAGATTCTGCGACAACGGCTCTTATTCCCCAATGGTAGAGCGCTTGTGGAGCATGTTCACGCGAAGAACCACAACCAAAGTTTTTTCCCGAAAGCAAAACGCTTGAATCTTTAAACTCGGGCTTATTCATTGGGTGATCTTTGGGTTTATCCTGTTCATCGAAACGGACATCGTAAAAAGCATATTGGCCCAATCCGTCAAAGGTTACACATTTCATAAAACGGGCGGGGATTATGCGGTCTGTGTCAATATCGTCTCCCGTTAAATAGAGGCCTTTACCGATAATTTGTTTTATTTGTTTAAGAGCCATGGAATTGAATAGTAAGAATTAAATTGAGGCTTTTATTTTAGCCTATAATTTGAGCGGAATTTTTTTGTTTTACTTCAGGGATTGCCCTAGTAAGTTTCTTTATCAGCCAAAAGAAGGACAGAGACAAGATAAAAAGGTGTAAGTAAATCTATATAGAACAGATTTTTATGCGTCTATGAGTTATGGAATCCCAACAGTAGGCTATTTCTCTCCCGAAGACAACTCTGGAGTTAATAGATACACCGAATCTCTTTTAATTGAAGGAGATTATTATAAAGAGCTCCAGTACTGGCTCTCGGTTTACAATCGTGCACAGCAGTTTGGCTTGCCCAATACTTCTATAGCCGATATTAGCGCACAAATTTTTAGGGTTTCGCAGAAGCTCTCTGTCTTAAGGCAGCTTATTAAACCATCTGCCGAGGGAGCCGTGAAGAGAGACGTGGAAAACGACAAAAAAGTGGCAGAGCTCTTCCAATCAGGCAATAGTTAATAGTAACTAATCTAAGATAATGCTCAACTTAAACATCAACCCAGGCAATTATCCAGGCAATAATGACCCGCTTCAACAGGCTCTTGCGAAATTAGGTTTACAAAGCTCTGTACAAACTCCCGGCGCTAATATATCTTCTGTGGCTTATAGTGGCGATTCTTTTGTGCGAAGCACCAACAACATTGGAATCGTAAGAATAAATAACCAAGACTATTACATTACTCAGCCAACCGACGAAATACTCTACAATCCGCAAGATGGAAAAGTTTATTTGGCTCGAAGCACCGCTAATGGTTTGGCTTTGCAACCTTTAGACTTTGATAAAAACGGACAATTATTTTTTCCGATTACCGATAAAGTACCCATTGCAAGGGACAGCCAGGGAAGACAACAAGTTTTAAACACTGGCACACCCACTCAATCAGGTGACCAACTGTTTTATGATGAAAACACCGGAAGACTTTATATACAAAGACAAGGCGCTAACGGTCTCGAAGAAATTGATTTAGACCGCGCCACAAACGGAGATTTGGTTCCTAACAATTTGACACAAGCAACATCGGCTCCCGTGGATGTCCAAAAAGAAGTTTCAAGAATAAGTTCCCAAGCTCAAACCTTTTCTGCTCTTGGCTTACCGCCAGAGTTAACAACTTCCTATGTTGATGTTAGTGGTGTAGTACCGGGCTTTGGAGACCAAACCGGAGCAACCATTGCCGCAGGAATTTACGTTGAAGCAAGTTTGTATAATCAGCTTCAGAAGACGATTTCAATTATTAACTATTTAAATACAGCTCCCAATGGAACCGCTCCGAATCCAAATTTTTCTTACATTTCCGGCCGGCCACCCTATGCGCAAGACACTCCTGAGGGCCGAAAAGCTCAGGAAAAAGTATTTGCGGCTTTAAGAACCAATATAATTGCTCAGCTAACAAGGATAGCCGAACAGATAAAGGATTCAATCACCGGTCTTCGTCAGCAAACTGACGCTGCACAAGCCTTCAAAGGCAGACAAGATGGTGAAGTTGCAAAATGGGTGAAAGAAGCTAACAGTGGAGGCAATGCCTAAGGCATTAACACTCCTCTTTTATGAAATGCGAATTGTTACTGCCGCATTAGCCTGTCCTTGAGCATAAATTGACGAATCAGCACCATATGACTCTCTTCTGGGCCAATTAATTGTTCTGGAGCCACAATTATTTCCATCCGAAGAAGTATATCCATGACTGTTATCTGCCATCTGATGGTGAGAATGATAATGGGGATGATAATGCTGATGGTGTGGATGTTGTTGAAAACCATTTCCAAGATAGGCACCTAAAGCTTGATGCACCATCTGAAGGGTAGGTCTTGCACTGTCATTTCCTGCAGCATTTCCTCTGACAGAATTTTGGTTATATACAACTGGTTGGCTTCGCCCATTCCAACTGTCTGCTTGGTTTGAATTACCAATATTAATGTTTATTGTTGTATTGTTGTTGATTGTGGCTCTACCCCTTTTGCCAATATTTATTGCACCAGGATAGCCAGAAGACTGAATTGAATTGTTATGGGTCATGGCAGTAAACCTCTATAAACATTGACGATTGCTCTCTGAGTTAACCCTATCCAAGCCAAGTTAAACCCATATTATGGAATTGACTGATTTAGCCTGGGCTTTCCCTTTAATGAAAAGTTAAATTACTTAGTAAACTAGTCAAATCACAAAACTAACTTGCCTCTACATATTTTTTAAAGTTATCCAAAATAGCTTGCCAACCTGCTCTCTGTAATTCAATCGAATTTTCGTTTTCTGCTTCAAAAGTTTCAACCACTTTAGTCTCTTTATCTATAGTTGTGAAAGAAATTTCCACTTTTCTTCCATCATCGATTGTATAAACTATCAGTTCATTTATTTTCACCTCTTGATACACTCCTCCAAAGTCAAAACCAAAGCTTCCGTCTTTAGCTTCCATTCTTGAAAGAAATTTACCGCCCACTCGCAAGTCATTTTCTGCAAAAAGCGTATGCCAATCATCCGAAGCCTGGTTCCATTTGACAATGTGCTCGGGTAAAGTCCAAAGTTCCCAAACTTTCTCGATAGGAGCGCTTAGTGTAATTTCGACTGAGATTTTTGTTACTTGCATTTTTTAATCAATTAAGCATTTACAATTTGCGGTTTTTTATTTTATTAAAAGCAGATATTTTTCACGATTCTCAAAAATCACCCAAAGATTTATAGCCAACAATCCAAGCGCCATTGGCAGGCCTGATGGGGCAGTCACTATGTTAAAGAGAACTATCCCTATCATTATCGGGGAAATGACTATTGCTCCAAGTGCTCTGTATCTATTAGTTATGAAAAGCGCCCCACCAATAATTTCAACAACTGCAACAAGCGGCATTAACCAGGTAATTTGCGTAAAAGCTTCCATTACTTTCATTATGTTGTCAGGTAAGTCTTGGGAAAGGGGATGTAATGAAAAAATTTATTCAGCCCCGCATTGAAAAACATCAATCCAAAAAGAAGACTAAAGACAAATAAAATTTTATTTTTCATAGTTTCACTTTTTCCGCAAATGCTTTTTACTAATAATTTTTATTAATAATAAAAATCTAATTAGCTATAAATCTAATAATCGGTTTTGGTTCATTATTAACCTTTCAGGGTCTGATTCCTCTCTGCTTTTGCAGTTTCGATACTTTGGTACTTTCCCGAGAGGAGCTGATCCAATGTCTCAATAATCTTTGGGTTAACACTCTTTGGGTGAACCCTATGCATGGTATTTTTGCCCTATAATCTGAATAGGGGATATTCAAAGCTAATTCAATTGGTCGACTTAATAACTATCAACTAATTGAATTAGAGGCAATGATCGAGAGCAATCGAGTGAGTTGTCTTTAATCAAGGAGAACTAAGAGGGAAAAGGGTAGAAATGAAAAAACTGCTTAAACCAGCTTTGCTGTTTGGCTTTACTGTTGCGACATTTGGATTAAATCATTCTGCAACTGCTATTGATTTTGAGGTTGGCTCTTTTATAAACGATAAAGTAGAAGAGAGTATTACTTCTCCAGTCAGGAGAATGAAGTATAAAGCTTCTAATAGAATCCAATCGATAAAGTCGAAGTTCTCAAGCCGTTCTAGACATACTACAAATTCGGAAGAGAGCGAAGATGGCTCATACACCGCAAGAAGTAATTCGACCCAAAGACCATCAAATTCGGTTGTTCTGTCTAAAGAAGATAATGCACCTTCATCCGATGGCTTCCAACCTGAAATGAGTCCTAGTCGCTCTTCAGGACAATATGAAGCGCAAATCGACGAAATGGTATTGGCCCAATGGCAGCGCCCCGCCAAAGTTTCTCCTCAAGACTGGGAACAAATTTTAATTAGTGCAAAAAGAATTAGCAAAAAAACAGGGATTCCTCAACAGCTCATCATGTCTCTTGTAAATAAAGAGTCGGGGTTTAATCCAAATATTGTTAGCCGTTCGGGAGCCGTTGGTTTAACTCAG
>JANRMG010000184.1:0-2003 GCA_033761855.1 Candidatus Caenarcanales bacterium | reverse complement strand
CTTCTTCCGATAAAAAGTTATCAATAATTAAAGCTTTATTCTCTTTCATCATAGGCTTTTAACTTAATTATAAGATCAAACATACTATGTAAATTACTCAATTTATTTAAAAAAAATAAATCTTAACACTTAAATAATATATTAATACGATTTTCATTTTATTATTTGCAAAGTAGTCTTAATAGTATAGTTAAAATTAGGATAAATATCATGGTTCAGTTATTTATAAAATCTTCTCCCTCTTCAGAAAGAAGTAAAATTGAGCAACCACAAATTAATTCCGAAGAGCTTCTGATTTCTCAAATTAATTCTACTATTCCTTGTGGTGGTGGAATCAACAACGTCCACCCAACTATGAATTCAACTGCAAGATCAAGAATTTGCAATTCTTCTAAACAAAGACAAAATAATAAATCGCAAATAAAAAAATAACTCTACCCCGCACCCAAAATACGCTCAATCCGCTTCGGTATTGGAGGGTGAGTACTCATCCACTCACTTAAAAAATTTCCCGAAAAAGGATTGGCAATATACAAAGAACTAAAAGCTGGCTGCAAAGAGTCCGGCTGATAGCCTTGTCTGGAGATGGTTTCTAGTTTTCTTAGAGCATTGGCAAGCCCGTGAGGTTTACCAGTTAAAGCTATTGCCGTAGCATCCGCCATAAATTCGCGTGAGCGAGAAATAGCAAATTGGATAATCATAGCCGCAAAAGGGGCCACAACCAAGGAAATTAAAAATGGAAGAACTCCACCACGTTCTTCGCGGTTGCCGCCAAAGAAATAGGAAAATTGCGCGAGGGTTGAGATCGCGCTTGCCAAGATGGCTGCTACGGTCGAGATGAAAACGTCTCGGTTTTTGATGTGCCCAAGTTCGTGAGCAATTACTCCTTCAAGCTCATCAGGAGAAAGATTGTGCAAAAGTCCCTGAGTAACTGCCACCGCCGAATGCTCTGGATCTCGTCCAGTTGCAAAAGCATTGGGTAATCTTTCGGGAGTTATGTATAAACGAGGCATTGGCAATTCAGCCTTTTGGGCAAGAGCTCTAGTCATTTCGTAAAGTTCTGGAGCCTGTCCTTCACTAACTTCTTGTGCTTGATTCATTGAAAGAGCGATCTTGTCACTATTCCAGAAAGCTAGGCCTTGCGTTGCCAGTGCAACAACCAAAGAGATTATTAGGCCAGATTTTCCGCCAACCGAATAACCAACCAGCAGAAATAGACTTGTTAGTACTCCAAGCAAAATTAAAAGCTTTAAATTATTGAGCATAATCTTTAAATTTCAAAAGAAATTGAATATATAAATCTTAAGCCAAGTCTCACTTAATGCCTAACTAGCCAAAAGAATCATTTTTCAGCGTTTTCCTTACTAAATTGGGTCTTTGTAGTTTTGCCCTTTACCTTTTATCTCTCTCGTCGATATGTAATCTAGAGCTAACAAACAGTTAAAAGTTTTTCATTCTTTTGACTGAAACAATGTTTAAAGCCTCCAGTTTAAGCAAAAAGGATTAACTTAACAAACAAATGAAGGACTTGCTAAACAAATCTCCTTACGAAGGTTACGAGAGCATTTTAGGGCTAGTAAAAAAGGCTCAGCTCGAATTATGCAAAGAAAGTTCTTTTTGCAACGAGGCAAAGTATTTACATTTTTTAAAAGAGGCAAAAACAGAGCTTGAGAGTTTAAGCCAAGAAATTGGTGAGCTAACCGATAGCGGCGGGATGCTAACCCTGAATCTTAGGCTTTTAAACAATTACTACAAACATCTTTTTACAAGAGCAATTGAAGACAAGAATGAAGAGGCTCTCTCGGAGCTTAAATACCATCTAATGGAACTAATTGCTGCCTGGAAAGATTAATAAATAATGGTGCGTGTTTGACATAATGAAAAAGTGGCGAGCAGCAACGAAATGCGCCGTTAAGAATCCTGATTCTGGAAGGCGCATTGGATGGGTGCACCTCCAGAAAAATAGAGGGTTCGGGTCGTCGCGACCCGGGAGCGGGGATGCC
>JANRMG010000183.1:0-6766 GCA_033761855.1 Candidatus Caenarcanales bacterium | reverse complement strand
TTTGAGAATTTTGCTTGTTTGAGTAGCATTTAAATCTTCACAAAAACATAAAATTATTTTTTTAACTTTATATTCGCTGAGTTCATTCACCATTCTTCTATCGTAGACCCTTTCCTTCTTTTTCAAAAGGATCTAGACCCTAATCATAAATATCATCTCAATTCTTTTTTTAGAAAAAAAACAAGTTTCACTAGAACTATCGCAACAGCACTTGCTGGAGCTTTAGCTACATGTTAAGTTTGACGGGTGAAGAGAAAAATGTTAGTATATACTCAATATTTCCAGAAAAAATATACATTATGCAAGTCAGTAGAAGAAATTTCTTAAGATGTTTAGGAGCATTTGCAACAACAACTATTGTTCTACCAAAAGTTGCGAAAGCACAAGCCAGAAGATTAGAAAGAACAGAAATCGGAGTAGACCATAAATCAGGGGAAGTGTTTCATAATGACCAAAGAACCGGACTTAATCTATCTATTAAAACAATTGACAGGTTCGAGGGATTACCAGAGTATCGATACATAAGAGCCCAAGAGACATATATGGTTATTTTAGCACCTAAAGGATTAATAAACAAATTACAGGCGAGCGGTAGAGTGGTTTTAGGGGGTGCTGACTGCAGTAGGAGTGGAGAACCCGGAAAAAGGGATCTTACTTTTCGGGAAGCTACAAAAGAACTTATTAATGATTTGCGGCTAGGTGATGTAAGTCGAAATGATGTGTTCTTAGCGATGCTTTACAATCGAACCAATATACCAAGTTCTAGTCGCGTTGCTGATTTACATTGTTATCGATTCTTTGAGAGTTTCAATGGAAACGTTTCAATCAATTAAACACTGGTATCAAAATCTTAAAATCATGTTGACACCAGGGTATAAGCTTTTTTGGCAGCCGGTAGTTAAGATGGTCAAGAGAATTAGTTGTTGAAGGTTCTTGCTGTTAATGTATTTGCGGGCAATTTGTTCTTAGGGAGAGTGATGCAGAATAGTGTTTGAAAAAGCTTATTCTCCCAATTCAAAAGCAAATTCTAATTAAAGGAAATTATACTTAATTTTAAATATATGCTTAATTATTCAGGCATTTCAAGTATTGGGAAATTAAAGGTTTTAGCTTTTTCATAAAATTCAGGAGTATGTCCCCAAGGCTTTTTATTGTTCCAAAGCCAAATATGAGTCATTTCATGAAAGAGAACTTCACTAATTCTTTTGATTGACTCTTGAGCTAATAGATTTTTGGACAACCTGATTACTGGTAAAAATTGCTTGTCTTGAAAGACCGTAAAATCTGCAAAGCGGTGGTAGTTTTTTCCGGTACCAATCCGATCAGACCATTTAATGCGACATAAAGGAACAGCTCCTTCGAAGTGAGTTTGATTAATTTTATCAAAAAGTGTATAAAGTAAAGTCTCTGCTGGGATAGCTTGTTCTGTTGTTATAGTCACGCGATAAATTCTCCTAAAGATACAAAAGAAAACTAAGAACTAGAATTATTCTTGTCTGGTGGCTCACCAAGTGATTCGTCAGGCTTATCATCTACAGCCTTACTAAAAGACTTTTTGAAATTGACCAATGCTTCTCCTATTGATTTCCCAAGCTCAGGCAGTTTTTTGGGACCAAATATTAATAGACCCACCCCGCACAATACAACAATTTCTGGAAATCCAAGGTTTTGAAACATAGCATTTGACAGCCTCGAACTTCTTCATAGTAGCAGGCTTTAAGAATTTAAATTTAACAAAATTCTTATCTTCTTTTGAACGTAATACTTACAAAAAAATTTTTTAGTTTGGTCGCTGGCTCTGGAAGTTAGATTTAAAAGGAGGCTTGAAAGTGGATTTAGGGTAAAATCTAAATTAGCTACAAATTATTTTTGAATACAACTAAAAAGTAAAAAATTTTTTAGATTTCCCACTTTGTGTTCAGTGGCTTTTAATGAGGTAAGAAGTTAATCAACATCCTTGACATAATATGAAGTCGAACAAGTTTTTTTTTCTAGCTATGAAAATTTGCACAAATAATTTTTGGAAAAAGTTTTTCTTTTTTTTTCTAACATTAATTTGTATATTTTTAATCTTACCTTTATTTGCCCCAGCCAGAGCCTCTCTTTCAAGCAACCAGATTTTTGACAAAGCCACTTATCTACTCAAAGAGAATTATTACAATCAACGTTTTATAAATAGTGTATTGTCTTACGACAATATTGATGTCTGCAGGCAAAAGCTCACTCAAAGCCAATATACCGCTATTAATTGTCTGGTTAAGTTAATCCAAGATCCTTACACAAAATACCTGTCAGCTTCTTCGGCTCAGAAAGAGTTTAAACGCATACAAACTATTAGGATAAGCTTGGGCATAATTACCGATCCGCTCAACCCAAGGATAATTAGCCAAGTATTAGCGAGTTCCCCTGCTGAAAAAGCTGGTATAAAAAAAGGCGATTCTCTTTTGGCGATTAATGGTGTACCAACTGATTTAATGAATGAAAAAGAGATTAGTCAAAAAACTCGCGAAGTAAAAAATGGAGAAAAAGTAAATTTAGATCTAAAACGTGGATATATGTTTTTCTCTGCAAGCCTGATTGGTAGAGAAATTCATAGCATTGCAGTTAGAAGTAAAATGCTTCCCAAAGGTTTTTTATACATTAAAATTGATGATCTTCTTTCATCTAGTGCTCCTGATGAAATGTTAGAGATTTTACATTCAAGCAACGCTTTAAATAGTAGAGGTTTAATATTGGATTTGCGCTCTAACAAAGGTGGTTTGCTTAATAGTGGAATAACAATTGCTGACTTCTTTTTAAAGCGGGGAAATATTTTATTAAGCGAAAGTAAAGACGGAGAGAAGCAATACAAGGCTGACCCCAAAATCGAGTACGTAAAACCAGTTGTAGTGTTAATAAACAACGAAACCGCCAGCGCTGGAGAAGTAATTGCCGCCGCGCTTCAAGAGAACCATCGAGCAGTCTTGGTCGGCGTAACGAGCTATGGAAAAGGATTGATTCAACAAATAAAAACCTTGCCTGATGGCTCCGCTCTGCATATTACAATTAGTAAATTTTATACACCTACAGGAAAAGCAATTAATGGAATAGGTGTTCAGCCCAACATGTTTAGCATTGATTTAAACGAACAAATTGAAACAGCTATTGCTTATTTGCAAACATATCTACAAACCGCCAAGAAGAACTAGTAAAATTAGTAGAGATCTTTTTGTTTCTTCGAATATGGTTGTTTAACTTTTCAACACTCATTAAATATGGATACAAGCAAAATACCGGGCCCAGGATTTTTTCCAGACAACTCATTAAATCAAATCAAGAAAACCGATCAGAAAAAAACTGATGTTGCAAAGAAAAAAGAATCAACTGAACAAGCTACATCTTCTGACGATGGGGAGCTTGGGGCTCTTTTTAAACTTCCTCCGCACAAAGTTGTTTCTAAATTAACTTCGCTGCTTGAAAAATCCCTCAGTGACCCAAAAGTAGAAAAACTTCTTACTCAATACCAAATTCCAGCCGGCTCTAAACAAGCTTTGGCCTTTTGTACTTTAAGCTGTCTTAAAAGTCTTTTAGGTAAAAAGTTGGCTTTGTCACCTGAAGATGAAAAAGCAGTTATGGATGCCATTATTGAAGAGTTTGAAGAAGACGTAACCGCAGAATCCCTCGATCCAGACGAAAGAAAGAAAAAACAAGATCAACGCAAACAAAAAAGGAAACAAAGACGCTCTAAGAGCAAACCATCAGTGAATGCAGTTATGACTTTAGTTGAAGAATGTATGAAAACCCTCGAAAAATCCAAAGGCGGTTTTAGCCTACAGAGTTAATCTTTTGTGCTTGTCTGGAGGCTTGCTGCGGAAAAGGAACAACATTATTTTGAGCAGCTGGAGAGCCGCTGCCTCTAACGCCATTCCAAATGTCTACAGCTCTTGAAATAAAGGCCTGAATGTTGCCTATAAGTTTATCTATTTGGTCTTTTAATTGAATAGCTTCGGCATAACGTTTCTCATCAGCAGCTGAAAGTACAGCGTGTTCATAATAAGGGGTTCCTTCGAGTGATAGTGGAGCTATTGCCGCCATTGCCAGCATGTAAGCTTCTTTAGCTAAAAATTGTAAGTTATTTATATTTTGCTTCAGTCCATTGATTAATTGTGCAAAACTATTATCCGTCCATCCTCTAAAACCTTGTCCCTGAGCCTGATTAAACCTGGCTTGTGCATCCATAAACTGTTGTTCATTTTGGTCTGTCTTTTCGTAAATTTTATCGGCATAAAAAACCGTCTGTCCAAAAGTTGTTACTTCAAACTCTGGTTCTTCGGTTGTACCAGTTATTACAATTCTCACACCTTGCTCAAACTTCTCCATCACAATATCTGGAATCATCTCTAAATAAGCTGCATGATTAATTTCATGGAAAATTACTCCGTCAACATAAGTGTTAGGAAACCCTTCATTTCCTTTTCTGTCCTTGGTAATAAGCTCTATCGCTTGAGATAATGTAAGAGGAGTTCCCGTTCTATTAACTATTTCAATAAAGGAATGATAAGTATCATCTCTTGCAAAAATAAGTTGTTGATGGTTAACTTTGGCCTCTTTAATATCTTTATCAATTTCTGTAATTACTTCCCTTAAACTTTTATCGCTAGGGTTTATTAGTCTGGCATTAGGTGAAATACAAGGCTGAGGCTTAGGATTATTGATAAAAGGCAACTTATCTCTTAAGATTGTTTGCATTTCCAAATTATTCTTAACATAGCTAGCATCAGGAATTAATCGGTGAATTACAGGATCTATTTTCTCTTCTTCTTGAGCTCCTTCATCAACCGAATCATCAGAGGAAGTTCCTTGCGTTTGTTGTGGCTGAGCGTTTTGTGGAGTATTTTGTTGAACGTAGTTAAAATGTATTGACTTGGAATGATGAGAGGACTTATGACCATTGCTTCTGGCCGATTGACAAGCAGAACATAAACAAACTGGCTGAGCTCCTATAAAAAGAGAAGACCTAGTAATTGAACTGCTATTTAATGAACGTATAGCTGATAAACCGACCATTATTAATTTGAGTATTTAAAAGTTTGATATTATAGTGTTCTTATTATTCAATTAATATTAGTTTAACATTTCAAATGCATATTTACAACCTCAAAGCATTAACGTGAATCAATGAGTCATCAAAATTCAGGAGTTTCTAAGCTAACAAATGACCCAAATTTATACAGAAACTAATATTTCCAATGACAAAGAGAGAAATCATCAAGAGAGGACTCTTAAACAGATAAAAAATAATTCAGATTTAGTGCTGATTACTTCTTACGCAAATCATTCACTTTATTACCAAACAGCCGCTTTTTGTGAAACTTCTGATTTGACTTTGGTAATTTTACCCTCTTCAGCCGCCATAAACCGAGAAATAGCAACATTTAAAGGTACGGAAGCAGAACCTAAAGTAGCAGCTTTGGCCAGCGATTTATTTCCAAACCAAGCCCGACATTTAATTGCTGAAGTTGCACAAGGTCACTATAAAATACTGTTTTTAACACCTGAAAGTTTCCTCTACTGGTTTTCATCGGGTTTTAATTCTATGGCTATTGAGCATTACCGCAAGCTTGAAGAGAGCGATATGGGAAAACAAGTATTTGTAAACACCCAGAAGTCCTTGATTCGTGTCTCCAGAATAGTCTTTTGTGAATTTGAACTTTTCTCTAAAACCAATCCAGCCTTTAAAAACAAGTACCAAGAAGCGATTAGCTTAATTAGAGAATTACAAAAACCAATTTTAGGTTTGTCATTTAACTGTTCTAAAGAGACTATTCAGCACTTTTTACGTTTTTTCCCAAATACCGCTGTTATTCAGGAAAGCCTTAAACTCAAGAATGTGAGCCTCAAAGCCAAGTATTGTTTTTCTAAACTCGATAAGCAAAAGCTACTTTTAAAGCTACTAGAAGAAGATTCACCCACTCTTGTATATGTCTCACAGGCAGAGAGTCTCTCTGATTTGGTGAATTTGGTACGTAAAAAAATGCCAAATAAAATCGTAAGAGCCTTTCACAAAGACCTCCCTCCAGAACAAAAGGCTGACGTTTTAGATTATTTTTTGAACGACCCTTGCCCAACTTTTTTGACTTCAAGCGATCTGTTGGAAAAAATCTACCGTCCAAACATGAAAAGACTCATCCATTACAGTCCTCCAACTAGTCTTTCCGAGTTTTATCGTGAGCTTCACATTTTCTCTTCTAATTCCGAAAGCTCACAGACGTCAGAGTCTTATTTAATGCTTTGTGAAGACGACTTCTTGCCAACAGCCACTGAAAAAGCCAGGGTACAGAACTCTTACAATAAAGATGGTTTTCAGGTTGATTTTAAAAAACAATACAAGCAGATGCTTGATTGGATCTCTTTAAACAAAGGATGTAGATGGCAGAACCTGGAACACGTTTTAACCTCTAACCTCTTAGAAAACCACAAGTGCGGAATTTGCGATCTTTGCCTAGGAAACAAGACTTCGCTTTTCAGCAGCATGTCTATGTTTATGCTCAAAAATAAACTTAAGTAAACTTTCAAGTTAGGTAAAACTTTCTTCTGGAGAACCTCCACAGAGCTATAATTTTAATCAACAGTTATTAACTAGTGATGCGTGTTTGACATAATGAAAAAGTGGCGAGCAGCAACGAAATGCGCCGTTAAGAATCCTGATTCTGGAAGGCGCATTGGATGGGTGCACCTCCAGAAAAATAGAGGGTTCGGGTCGTCGCGACCCGGGAGCGGGGATGCC
>JANRMG010000182.1:0-16155 GCA_033761855.1 Candidatus Caenarcanales bacterium | reverse complement strand
TGCCTTTGGATAATGTTTCTTCTGTTCAAATTGATCCTGGAAGTCGATTGGCCGTTTCAGTAGGTAATTTACGTATGAAACTTGTCGATGAATTTCATATGAATAAACTATATTGGTTAGGTGAATGGAATAATTCCGGTCCTAAAAACTTTGGAAGAGATTGGAATTCTTTTAAAGAGTTTGTTTTTAATAAAATTTCATATGAAATGAAGAACTCATTTCGTCCTCAAAACTTTAGAAAAGATTTGGCAGCGCCATTTAATGCTTTAAAAAACTTTGGAATTGGGAGAAAGTCTTTAGAAGGGGAAGTCAAGGAACCTAGTGAATTAATGGATTCAGAGGTAATAAATCCATTTGCACTTACAACAATCAAAATTGAACATGCGGGCCAACTAGCTCAGGAGCGTTTAGCAATTTATTTAGAAAATTTATTACATTTTGAACAAGAGATAGAAAATTCTAGTTTTCTTGGTCTGACTCAGACTGGATTTGCAAGAAACCAAGCAGTAGATCGTCTAAGAGCACAGTTAATTGAAAAATCAAAAAGTTTAACACCTGATATTAATAGAATTGGTCTTTTAATAAGAGACTTAGAAAAAACCAATAGCTCTGAGGTCCAGTTAATGGTAAGAGATTTGAGTTCTGAATTGTTTAAAACTCTTCAAGGATTATCTTTAGTAGATCCTAGAAATGAAATTGAACTTGTAAGAGTTGTTGAGAGAATATCAGTTAAAGTTCAGAATATGATTGCTTTTCTCAATTCAAGCATTGTTGAGATTAACTCTAGAAAAGATACTTTATTAGGCATTCAAACCCAAATAGATTCTATAAATTTAACAACTTTAAGAATTGAAAGAGAACTTGAACAATCAAAGCAAGGTCCTAAAAAAACTTTGTTAACTGAATTTGATGATTTAAATTTAAGAGCGGAATCCATGATTACAACTTCTTTGTTAATGGATCAGGATTATTTGGCGCTGAAAGAGAAACAAAAAGAAGTAGCTTTAATTGATGAAAGTTCATTAGGGGAGCAAGCTAGAGAAGAAAAACTCAAACGGATTGAAGCAGAAAATAAAATAGTTTCTTCGATTGGCGATGCGGAAATTACATCAAAGCTTATTAGTGTAATCTTTAAAAAAATTAAAGATACTCTCAAAGATTTTACTTCTTCTTCTAATGGTATAAGTGAAGAACAAATAAAAGAACAATTAAGGAATTTGCCAGTTCGTCTTCCTGAAAATCTTCCTAAAGAGCTTCAAGAGAGATTATCTGTTTTCTCTTCATCTCAATCTCTAAAATTGAAAAATGCGTTGGAATTATTAAGAACTTTGATTGATGAAACTTCATTAGCTCTTGATTTTGTCCAAACTGCAGCTTCTGGTGTTTTTTATAATCATCCCACTTCTCTGTTCCCACAAAGAATTAGAACAACAAACCAATTATTTAAGGCTGATCAAACAAGAATTGATGGACTTTTATCTAAAATCAATTTATCAACCGATTCAGATATTCCAGTTCTACAAACTACTCAGCCAACTCAATCTCAGGGCTTAAATCAATCAAGTGCTTCGGCTCCTAATATTAGTTTGTTGAAGTATAAAAAAAGAAATACTGCTACTGAAGTTCTTACTTCCCCTATTGGTCTCGCAGCTGCTGGTTTAATTGTATCTATTCCAGGTCCACTTAGTTCGTTAGCCTCTTCAATTCATCAAGTTCATTCAAGTCAAAATACACCATCACAAATCAGTACTAATCCCCAGCAAGTCCCTATACCGCACATTCAAATACCAAAGGATGGAAGAGAATATAATTTAAAAGTAACTTTGCCTTTGGGTAGTTTTAATCAAGATCCAGGCTCAGTATCAAGACAAACTTCTTTGTATACAGCAGACTTTGGAGCATCAAATGTTTCATTTGAATCAAGAAATGAAAATGGCACAGAAGGAACAGGTACTAAAAATACATTTGTTACAAGTAATTGGCAAGTTTTTACTGGTTTGACGGGTTGTTATTTAGAAATAAATAAAATTAATAGTTCTTCTACAAAACCATCCACTGTTACTACAGTGCCCATTTTTAGAGCTCCAGTTCAAGCAAATGCTTTTGACAATAAGACTCTTGGATTTAACGGAAGCTTGGATTTTTCAAACCACGAAGTCGGTTTAACCTGTCCCGTAAATCCTACAAATGTTCAATTTATCAATCAGTACAACAAGGAAATTGCTAATATGCACAGAGTGGTTCCAGTAAATCTATCTCAGGCAAAACCTTCTTCTAATCAATCACAACAAGAAGAATAAAAAAATAAAATTAGTGAGTTTGTATCAAAAGATTTATAGCTTTAACTTCAGGATTTTTTTGTTTTACTTTTTCGGAGAAACTCTCAAACCCCCCATCAACCCGCTCAAATTTACCAAGATCAAAAACATCAGCAAGCTCTTTTTCGTTCATACCATTACTGACAACCAAAACTGATTGCGCTTCACTTTTCTCAAATTCCCGATTGAATCTATCCTCCCACCAAATAACTTTACTTTCAGGAAAAAACAACTTTATGTCGGCAGCAGGGTTGCGGTCTAAATCAGCGATGATTAGCCCTTGTTTAAAGCCAGTGTTTTTAATGGCTTTTATATATGTTTCTTGCATGTCCTGTCTGGTGAGCTGTTTGGTTTCTACGTGATTTTTAATATAGTAAATCTTAAAGAAAGGAGACACACAAATTAATCCGCAAAGTACCACGGTTAATATTTTCTCTGCGAACTTATTCCAATGGCCTTTAATGTATAAAAACAATAACGTTAATCCGGGCAAATAAAAGAATAATGGCTGAAACCAAAAAGTGCGGACACGGTTAATCTTGAATCCGAAGGCTAGAAGCAAGATTATAGAGAGGGTAATTATAAAAAACCTGACAAAAAGCGAAGTGCCTGGGTTTTGGAAAAACTCTTTTTCGGGGATATGGTTTTCTGGTGTTTGGTCTTTAGCCTTTTGAAAGCGGCTCAACAAATAAATACACAAAAAGCAAACTGTAAAAGGCACAAAGTAAACCAAAAATAAATCCGAAAAAAGGGCATTAAAAGTTTGCAAGAGTTCCGATAGCAAGCTGAGTTCGGGTGGTTTGTATTGAAGCACTTTTGGTGCAAAATTTTTAACAGCCAGATGACGGTTCTCTAAAAGCCATAAAAGGTTAGGAGTAATAATTAAAGAGGTGATCAAAAAACTGATTAAAAGATTGGGCTGGAAGATCTTTTTTCTTGACTCTTGATTTGTGGCTGCTGCAATCAAAAGACAAATTACCAAAAAAGCAAAATTGTACTTAGAGAGTAAGCCCATTCCAAGAACTAATCCAAGCCAAAGAAAAAGTTTTGTTGATGGTCCTTTAAGAATCTTAATGAACAAGAAAAAAGTTGCAGTAGACATAAAAGTGGCAATTGCCGTATGTGTTTTTACCGGAACCTCGATGAATTCACCAGTTACAAAAGCAAAGCTGAAGGCAGCTAAGGTTGTGATGGTGTCACCCCCTAGCCCCCTTGACAGGGGTAATAAGGCGAAAGAGCCCCCTTGCCTGTCAAGGTGTGGGGGTTGGGGGAGAGGTGACTCAAGCTCTCTAAAAATAAGGTAAATAAAAGCCACAGTACCCGTGAAGAGCATCTCGTGGAGGATTTGGAAGGTAAATAAATTAATCCCAAAAAGCTTAACTAAAACAATTTGTAAGTAGGAATAAAGCGGCGGTTGAATGCCGTAACCAATTTTCAGGTTTTGCGTCCAGAGGATTTGCTCGGCTAGGTCGGTTGGCGTGTAGTTAACAAAAACGGTGTGAGTCAAAAAATCAAAGGTTAAGTAAATGCCCAGACTCAACCAAAGGTAATTTTGGGGTTTTGAAAAAAAAGATGCAAGCCGAACCTGAAAGTTATTTATTGAAACGTTCACTAAAATCTATAGCTAAACCGACGAAAATTACGATTGGAAGAGCATAGCACGCTTTTTTTATTCTTTAGGTTGTTTCTGCTAATACTGGATCTGTGTGAGTTTCTTCGACGATACTGTTCCCATTGATAATGAATGGCAGTTCATTGCCTTCTGGCAAAAGATCTAAACCATAAAGATTTACACTAACAATTTTGTGCTTAGGTCTTCCAGTAAGCAGTTTAATAAAACCTTCTGAAGCATCTTGTAAATTTTTAATAATAGAATTCATTATTGGTTTATCTTGTCTAACTTTACCTTTAGCAAGATTCACCGCCTCAATAACTCTTCTACAATAATCGAGAAAGAAATCTCTTGATTTAATATATCGAAGGTTTTCTGGGTTCATTTCAATGTTGTCGGGATGGAAAGTTGCTGCTCCAAAGCTGAAAGTAAGGTTGTGTGCTTTGTAAAAATTGATTATTTTACGTATGTCTTGTTCACAGCGAGTACTATCTTCGTACCACTGTTGATTATTCATTAAATTTTTAATGATGGTTTGCTTATTTTGATCAAGCCAAATATGGAAGTTAGGCAATTGATTCAACAAGGTTTCCAGATTTCTTAAATGAGGTTTTGGATCACCTTCCATAATTAAGTAGCCTTCATCACCCCTGTATGGTCTGTATAGTTGTATTTCATTCCCAAGTTTTTCATTGACCATCTGCAGAATTAAAGGAAGAACCAACAGATCTGTAACCAAATGACCAAGCTCATCATTGACTTTTCTGAGCATATCTCCATCCAGAAAGACCCAGGTTAAAGGTTTACTTGTCTGGAAAGACTCTTCTAGTGCTGTTTTTAAATCTTCTTCAAAAGCTGAATGTTTCAAGAATCCAAACTGGTCGAATAAGGCATGTTCTTTGCAAACACTTAAAGAATATTTTAAAAGTTCTTGTTGGTATGCAAAGACTTTATTAAATATGGGCCAAAGGCCTGTAGAACTCCCAGAGTGCATAGTTTTACTATTTGAATGGAAGTAATATTTATTAACTGTTTTGTGATTTAAGCTATTACAGCTTTGAAAGCCCTGTAAATTTTGTATCTTCATAATCATAAAAGACTAGCAGTGCTTTTGTCTTGTAAGATTGGAAGAGCGTTACAACTAAAGCATTAAATTGTTAACAGCCGTTAAGAACTGTAAGAATTTTGAATCACTTTGTTAAGAATGGCTTCTAAAGATTTACTTCAGTGCTAACAAAAACCGTTCACCCGCTTCGGTCATAAAGTGTTTAGGATATAAATCTCTGTTCTGCTTGAACCAATCGTAGGTTTTACGCAAGCCTTGTTCTAAATCATTAGAAGCTTGCAAACCCAGATTTTCTAAATCCTGTACATCACCAAAGTAATGCTCCGCTCTGAGAGGGAAAATATCACGAAGTTGAAATCCTTCTTTCTTTGCTTCTTCAACCGAAAAATACTTTAGCTTTGCTTCTTTGCCAACCACTTTAGCGCAAGTCTGAATGAAAGAATTAATTGTGTGTACTGTTTTGTCAGCCGCATGAAAAGCTTTATGCTGAGTTTGTTCTTTGGAAAGTAAGGCCAAATCAACAAAAAGAGAAGCAACATCTCTGACGCTTGCAAACTGCAAAAGAGCCTTACCATCATCCGGGACTAAAATATCTTTGCCGCTTTCCAGGCTTCTAAAGAAAAAACTCTCGCGGTCGAAGGTATTCTCTGGGCCATAGATATAAAAAGGTCTTATACAAAAAGTATGTAAACCCGCTTGGCTCTTTAACAATTCTTCGCATTGAAGTTTACCCCAATGAGGTGTTGGTTGCGGTTGAGAGTTTACTTTAGGAAAATCCGCTTCGATTGGAAATCTTTCGGTTTTAGCATACACTCCAGCCGAGCTCACAAAGGCCCAAGTACCCGAAGTGCCTACTCTTTTTTTTAAAACATTTACGGACGGCTCTAAAACCTCTGGTTGGTAAGCAGATGCATCAAAAACAAAATCGAATTTATCAGTTCCTAAATCCCTTAAAGTTTTTTCTAATTCGCTAGGACTGGTTCTGTCACATTTTAAATATTTAAGGTTTTTATTTTCTTTTACTTTATCCTCTTGAATTCCGCTTCTGGTGAGGGAATAAATTTGAGCCGAAGGCATTTTAATTTGGATTTGTTCAATAATATTTTTGCCTAAAAACTTGTTTCCACCGAAGACCAGTATTTTTTTCATATAAATCGATTACGCGATGTGCATGTTTAAGATAGATTGTACAAAATAAAGGTTGATTTACCTCACCTCTTCCGTAATTACATTGCTCCCTCCCCTCTCCATACACGGAGAGGGGCCGGGGGTGAGGTTTTCTGGGTTTGATAATGACAAATTAACTTGCTCATGGCGTTTTATTGACTATTTTTGATATTATCCATATCTACTTGATTACAAAAGTTTTAATTAAAGCTAATGGCTAAAACCAAAGCGTTAACTCAATCAAATATCGTAATAGACTTATCCAAGCATGCTTCCTGGAGCGAAACCAAAGAAGAGCTAAATATTTTAATTAGTAAGAATCGTTCTTTTTGGGGAGATACAAAGCTTATTTTGCGCTTTGCTGATTTCCATTTGTCTGTTGATGATGTTGATGAGTTAAACCAAATCATCGAAGATTCCAAGATTAACATTGATTGTGTTCAAACAAATTCCAAAATTACTTCTAAGCTTCTTGAGGATAAAAACATAAATAACACTTCGATTCCAATTAATAAAACTGTTCCTAATCCTGCTTCTTCTTTCGCTTCTGTTCAGCTTCTACCCTCATCTGTTGCTATGAATACCAACAATAAAATAAGATTAATAAAAGAAGCTTCCTTGCCTCAGCCAGCTCCCATTAGACTAGAGAGTTGCTTCCCTCCAAATAGTTATGAGACTTTAACCGTCTTTGTTGGACTAAACGAAAATGTCGCTCTTCGCTCTGGGCACTTGATTTCGTATGATGGCAACATAGTTGTAATTGGAGATGTCAATCCAGGGTGCCAAATTAGATCGACAGGTAGTATTATTGTGTACGGTAAACTTTGTGGTAGTGTTCACGCTGGCTTTGGTCTTACCGACGAAGAAGTTATACAAAAAATCTTCGTTAAAGCTCTGAAGATGGGAGACCCTCTTCAGATAAGCATTGGTGACTATTCAGCATGTTCCTCTAACGAATCTAGCTTACATTCCAAGAGAAAGATTTATCCAGAAACTGCGAGGGTCATTGATGGCCGTATTTGGCGAATCAGTGATTTTGAATAAAAATCTGCAATAATAAATAGAACTTTTAAGGAGAATATTTCCAGATATGCCAGGTAAAACAATTCTTTTTACATCGGGGAAAGGAGGAGTAGGAAAAACAACCTCTACCGCTAACATTAGCGTTGCGCTAGCAGCCCAAGATCCAAATATAAATGTTTGTATGATTGATATGGACATTGGCCTGCGTAACCTTGATATTCAGCTTGGTCTCGAAAACAGAATTGTTTACAATCTCGTTGATGTTGTGGAAGGTTCTTGCAAAGTTCGTCAAGCTCTTGTTAAAGACAAAAGACTTCCTAATCTCTCGCTTCTTCCAGCTGCGCAAACTAGAGATAAAACCTCTGTAACCCCCGAGCAAATGGTTACTCTAATCGATGAACTTAGGGAAATGTTCGATTTAATCTTAATCGACAGTCCCGCCGGAATCGAAGGTGGGTTCTATAACTCGGTGGCTGCCGCTGATGAAGCAATCATCGTTTCCACTCCCGAGATGTCCTCTGTGAGAGATGCCGACAGAGTAATTGGTTTACTTGAGGCACATCCAAGAAAAATCAATTGCTGGCTCATAATCAATCGTTTGAGAGCAGCAATGATTAAATCAAATGACATGATGAGTGTCGATGATGTGATGGAAATCCTTGGAATCAAGCTTTTGGGAGTTATTCCAGAAGATGAAAGAATTATTGTTTCAACCAATAAAGGGGAGCCTTTATCGTTGACTCCTAAACATAGTGGTGCAGGTCAGGCTTTTCGCAATATTGCGTTAAGGCTCACCGGTGTCGAAGTACCATTGATGGATGTTTATGGTGAAAGCCAAAATATTCTAATCAAGCAATTTCAAAAGCTAAAATCCCTAATCAAGTTTGGGTAAGAGGAGAAATTATGGGACTTTTAGGATGGCTAACAGGACCTCCCAAAGAGGTAACTAGCAGAGACGAAGCAAAAAAGCGTCTGCAGTTAACTATCTTTCATGACCGGATGGAAGTAATGGAACTGCCCCCCGAAAGGCTTAGTGCCCTTAGGGATGAGCTGCTTTCGGTGATTGCTAAGTATTTTGAAGTTGACATTGGTCGCACTGAATGTACGCTTGAACAGGATGAAAGAGAAGTGGCCTTTGTAGCCAATATTCCGGTTAAGCGTCTCAGAGGGTAAGCTCTCGTTTGAAAATTGTTTTATGAAGAGTACCAATAGCAATTGTTTTTGGTACTCTTTTTTTTTAATGATGGACAAGACAAGCACTAAACTTCTTTTGAGGGTTTGATTAAATTAGCAAGAACGACAGTGACTATTTTTCCAAAGCTAATTCTTTTGCTTTCATTAGCTGAAGATCTTTACTAAGTTCAGTTTGAGGGCTCAAAAATAAGTTTGCATGATTAAACCAAGCATCCATTTTGTTTCGAATATTTTCTTGGCTCAGAGGAACTTTGTAATCGGGCTCAATCCCAACTTCATGAAAGGATTTTCCTTGAGAAGTTAAAATTCTTGCAGTTGTAATCACCATCCCAAAACCATTCGGCAGATCTCTTGCAAGCCTGATTGAATCATTGCCTCCAGTGGTTTCACCAACCACAATAGCCTTACGTAAATCTTTTAAAGCTGCAACTAAAATTTCTGTTCCATTGTCGCTTCCTTTGTTTACTAACAAAATTAAATTTCCATCATAACTAGTAGGTGCTTTAGAAGCAAAGAGGTCAACAACTTTCTTATCTCGGTTAATAAGTTTTCCAATGACAGTATCGTTTGGTAAAAACACACCGGCGCTCTCCTTAATAGAGTCCAGTAAGCCTCCTGGGTTTTCTCTTAAGTCTAAAATTAAACTTGGGCACTTACCTAAAGAGGTTAATCTGGCAGAAAGTTCATCAGCAGTTTTATAGTAACTAAAAGATGAAATGCGAATGTAACAGACTTTCGGTTCAAGCTTTCCAATCTGCCATTCAGGAATTACAAGCAAAGGATTTTTAGTTCTTTTAACTGTAAATTCTTTATTTTCAGAAGAATCTCTCTTGATAGTCAGTTTAACAGTGCTTCCTTCGTTTCCCACTAATAAAGGCCGCATTTCAGATAAAGTTAGATTTTCTACTGCTTTATCATTTATTCTAATTAATTCGTCCTTAGGCATTAATCCACTGTTTACAGCATTTTCACTTAAAGGTTGAATTGTGGTCTTGTTTGAGACTCTCTGTATTTTTAAACCAACACCTGCATGATTTGATGTTCCATCAACTATTTCGGTTTCAGCAGCATATTCTTCTCTGGAAAAAAATTTAGTTTGTTTATCCGTTAAACTTGCAAGCATTGTTTTAATTGCTTGAGTTGCATCATTATATGTTTCTAGTTTATTTTTGTATTTTTTGTCTACACTCCAGTCAGTTATATTCTGTCCATTAAGGTTAGGATCTATATAATCGTTATTAACGATTAGTCTTACCAGTTCGTATAACATATTGGGTGCAATATCTTTTGTTGCAGCTTTCGTTCCTCTGGTTTCAGCCATAATAGGCAAAGCCAAAAAATTTATAACCAAAAGAACTTTAAAAACTAATCCGAAATTTTTTCTTACCATTTGAATCACTTTAGTATACCAATGAACTTAAATCTATAAATAATGAGATTTAGTTCTTAATGACAAAGAATCATAACATTAGAAAAGTTGGCAAATATACTAAACCTTTGGTTGTAAATACATTGCTTTGTTGGATTAGTGACTGGATTTAAATAGTTTGGAAAATAACTTTTTGCGGATAGGGGCCTTGGCGTTTATAGATTACAAAGTATGATTTTATGATTTATAGTTAAAGCAATATTTTAGTTTTACAAAATGCCTTCTTTTAACTTTAAAAACCTCAATCCATCGTATATTTGGAGAAACATCCGCTTCGATAAAGTGGTTTTTATCTGTCTTATTTCTTTGGTGGTTTTTGGTTTAATTGCCCAATCGAGCGTTTCACAGGGTGCGTTTTTTCAGAAGCAGTTGATTTTTGCTTTTTTGGGAATTCCAGTTTTTTATGTTGGTTATATTCTTCCAACAGAAACTTTAAAGAAACTCTGCTGGTTTGCCTACGGATTTGCGGTTATGCTTTTGCTTTGGGTTTTAGTGCAAGGTACAACTGCTCTGGGGGCCCAAAGATGGATTACAGTTGGGGGCTTTAGCATTCAGCCGTCTGAACCGGCCAAGATTGCTTGTATTATTGCTCTTGCATACTGGTTTCAAAACCACAAACCAAGCAGTATCTTTAAAGTAATTAAAGCTGGTTCTTTAATTATGCTTCTTCCCTTTGGGCTTATATTCATTCAACCGGATTTGGGAACCTCTCTCGTTTTGGTGGCTATTTTCTTTTCTATGGTCTATTGGGCGGGAGCCAAGATTTCACAAGTGCTTGTTTTAATCAGTCCGCTCATAGTCATGATTACAAGCGCTTTGGGGAAAAGAATTTATTTTGCACCTTCTTTAAAAGTGGGTTCACATTACATAACGCTCGATTGTTCGGTGGTTGGGCTTATTTGCATAATTTCAATTGTTGCTTATTTGGCTTACCACTATAAGGTCTGGAAGTCCAAATGGAGGAGTTTCTGGTTGTCTTTTTATTCCTTTGTAATTTTTTTAATCGCCATTCTTGGTCGTCCTCTTGCTTGGGATTTGCTAGAGCCTTACCAGCAGAAGCGTTTAACAATCTTCCTGGATCCTCAGGTTGACCCTTTGGGAGCGGGCTATAACATAATCCAAAGTTTAATTGCAATCGGTAGCGGAGGCTTTTTGGGGCAGGGCTATAAACACGGACGTCTAACCCAAGGACAGTTTGTCCCAGAGCAGCATACGGACTTTATTTTTTCTTCAATTGCTGAAGAATGGGGTTTTGTAACCTGTTTTTTAATTATTTTGGCTTTTTTTACAATTTGCCTAAGGCTTTATAACTTAACAAAAAATGTCGATGATGTTTTTTCCCGGCTTATAGTGGTAGGAGTAATGGCTTTTTTGTGTTTTCACGTTTGTGTAAACATAGGTATGAATATTGGCTTAATGCCAGTAACCGGTGTTCCGCTCCCCTTGTTGAGTTACGGGGGGACGTCTCTTTGGGTTAATCTTTTCTCTTTGGGTATTACCCAGCGGATTTACTCTAACAATGCGCCTCCCACTTTATTTAGGTAACACCAGATAGACACCCTCCTCCCATTTCACTTTACTTTTGATGTTGCACTTTGTTAATGTATAATTAGTAAATATAAATCATTTCTTAATTTATTTAAGATCTTTCTTTAAATTAATTTTTTATTATGGCAATATATGTAAACTCTTTTAGTTTGAGTTCTTCTATCGAAAAACTAAGATTGTCTAGTCCTGAACCTTTTTCTCGCCATAATCCATATTTACCATTGTATTTTGGTATTGATTGTGAATCTTATCGCTTTGGAATGGATTATGGTTTGAAGATTAAAAGACAAGCCCAGGGAATATCTGTTAGTCCATTAGAAACAATTTTGAGGCAAGCAGGGAGATCTGTTGTTGAGTCTTTGCAAGGAGTTCAAGAACAAATTGAAAGGTTAAACGATGACGCTTTTAATAGATATGGAAAAACCAGATCATTTGAACTGGGTGAATTATTGAAAAGGGAATATGTAGAGCCTGATGAATTGAACAAAATGATATCTGAAGATTGTAAATTGGGTATTGTTCACTATATTAAAAGTAATCTACCGCCAAGCCTTTCTAAATATTTATCATCTGAAGAAAAAAAGGAAGAATTTTATAGGCAACTCAATTTGGTGGTAACAAATATTGATATTGAAGACAGGTACTATTTAAAACAATTTAGATTGGAGGGATTCAATGTAGGAGTAAGTTATTTGAATAAAGGAGAAAGTTTATTTGCCTATATTGTAGATTTAGAATTTTCAGATGGAACAAAAGAAAAATTAGTTTTAAAGCTGTACAAATATCTTGCTAATGAGACGTTTGATGGAGTAGTTCCTCGTTTAACTGCTTGGATGAGATTGTCAGCTTCGGCTCCTGAAAGAAGAGCAAAAGATTTGAATCAATTATATGTTGTTAATTTGGGTGACAAACCTTGGTCTTTAGAGGAATTCGTTGATGATGAAACGCAACTCAAGAATAGACCGGGTAGATTACTTCCAAGTATTTTGTATGAGTTAGGTCTTCGAATATTTGATATAAGGCATCCAGGTAAAAATATGTCTAAAATGGGAGTTATCTATGACGGTCGAATAATCAGTGCTGAAGATTTAGTCAACTCAAATCCGTATGCTAGTTACTTTCCTCTTCAAGTTAAAGATTATGTAGATTTTTTGCTAAATCGTGCTGGTTTCACTCCAGAGGAACTTAAAGGACTATGTGATAGTTCTTTTTGGCAGTATTTTCAAAACGGTTCATCTAATCCTCAAGATATTCAAGAAGCAAAGAGAATGATCTATGGCATAGAGAACAATTTAATCTAAATACTCGCTCCGCTCGCTTTCCAGTCGGCCAAAAACCGCGCTAATCCGCTATCGGTGAGAGGGTGTTTAATCATGTTGGCAAACAATTTGTACGGAATAGTGGCAATGTCGGCGCCTGCTTTGGCAACATCGGTTACGTGGTAAGGAGTTCTAACGCTGGCGGCAATGATTTCGGTTTTTATGTTGCCAGCTTTAAAAACTTCTTTTATGTCTCTTATTAGTTGAACACCGTTTTCATTTATATCTTCTAAGCGTCCGATGAAAGGACTAACGTATTTTGCGCCGGCTCTGGCACACAAAAGTGCTTGGTTCACCGAAAAACACAAAGTCAAATTAGTTGGAATTCCACTGTTTGAAAGAGCTCTGCAGGCTTTTAAACCTTCAGGGGTGCAGGGGAGCTTTACAACCACCATCTCGTCCCAGTGGGCAAAATCTTTTCCTTGTTTAATCATACCTTCAGCGTCTTCAGCTGTTACTTCGGCACTTACGGGGCCTTTTACTATGTCGCAGATTTGTATAATAGTCTCTCTAAAGCCTTGCCCGGAACTCTTACTGGCTTGCGCTACCAGAGTGGGATTGGTTGTAACTCCGCTAAGTACTCCCCATGAGGAAATTTCGGCAATTTCAGAAATGATGGCGCTATCAACGTAAAGCTTCATGAGGACTATTTGGTTAAGTGATTTCCCTAAATAATAGCAATTCTTTTGCTTTCAAATTTAGCTTGCTGCTTTAGTTCTTCTACCTTGCTGTACAGCTGGAAAAATCCTAGAAATTTCCCTATTTCTGCATAATCTTTTAAAAAACTTGTTTCATCGCCATAATAGATAAGTTAGAATTTTTGTACGAAGTTTTATTATAAATTGAGCGACTTTAGTCATAATTTTGAATATATAAAGAACGAAGTCTTAACCACTGAGCCTAAGCTTTTGGTTCGTACATCAGATGCTAATGCATTAGGAGCTCAATCCGAGCAGCTTTTTAAGCTGTTCCCAGAGAATTTGCATTGTTTTGGAATTAACTATAAATCCAGTCCCATTGAGGTTAGAGAGAAGTTTGCTTTTGCAGGTTCTGATTTAGATTTGGCTTTAACGGCTTTTAGAGAAGAAATTGGACCGGTTGTTATTTTAAGTACTTGTAATCGAACCGAAATTTACTTGGTTTCCGACGAAAGCGCTGATAGCGTAAAGTCCAAGACCTTTAAGCTTATTTCTTTGCTACGCTCTTTGGATGCCAATTTGGTGGCGGAACATATTATTTCTTTAACTGGTTCAGAAGTTGTTAACCATTTGTTCCGTGTCTCAGCGGGCTTAGAGAGTATGATTTTGGGTGAGGGACAGATTCTTAACCAAGTAAAAACTTCTTACCAAAACTCTGTCCGTTTCACCGACCCTTTGCTCAATCAGCTGTTTCAGAGAGCTCTTGCGGTTGGCAAAAAAATCCGCAACAAAACCGAGATCTCTAGAGGTGCTATGTCTGTTCCTTCGGCAGCTCTTCAAGTAGTGCAAGAACTGATTGATCCCAAAGAACTACATGAGAAAAACATTATGGTTTTAGGCTCTGGGCAAGTTGCTCAACTTTGTTTGGATCATTTGCACTCTCAGGGTGCAGTTAAAAATGTAACATTGGTAAAGCGCTCTGAGAGCCATCAACTGTTAATGTCTCAATATGGCATTAATAAAGCTATCGGGTATGCCCAACTCTTTGAAGAAATCCGCTTGCAGGATATAGTCTTGGTTTGCACTAGTGCTCCGCACTATGTCGTTAGGCCAGACGATCTACAAGATCTTAGTCAAAAGATGATTATCTGTGATATGTCCTTGCCACGCAACGTCGATCCGCTAATTTCTAAGTTAAAAAATATTACTTTAATTGATGTTGATTGCCTGAAGGAAAGGGTTTACCGCAATACCCAAATTAGATCCCAGAAAATGGGTGCCGCAGAAGTCTTTATTGATGAGGAAATGCAGGCTTTTTCAAGGTGGTATAAATCCAGGTCTGAAAAAAATCCAATGATGCTCTAATAGCTTAAGTTGAGTGTTTTCAAAACTTTATTTTTTGGGATTTCCCTTAAACAACTTTTATTAGTTTTGTTTCATAAGTACTATTTAAAAAGCATTTTGCAAATACGAGAAAATTCTTACCAAAAATATTTAATTTTTTTGTGTAGAGACGATTACAATTTAAATAGAAGCCTATTACAATAGACTCTACATGAATGATTTTGAGGAAAATTTAATGAGCCCAGTTCTAGATTACCAAAAAACAGCTATCGGTCCTTTTGAATTGAAAGATGCACAGCCATCCTTTGCTTTTAAGCTTTACCAGCAAGGTTGTACCAACTCTTGGTTTCCTAAAGAAATTCCTTTGGCTCAAGACAAGCAAGAGTTCGACACTAAGATTTCCGAAATGGAAAAGCACTACATTAAATATATGCTCGGCTTCTTTGCGACTGCAGAGAGCCTTGTAGCAAACAACATTACTTATGCACTTTATAAACATATTCAAAACCCTGAGTATAAGCTTTACCTCTTAAGACAAGCTTACGAAGAAGCAAACCACACAGTTACTTTTCTTTACATAATTGATTCTCTTGGTTTGGACAGACAAGAAATTTTTGATATGTATAAAACTGTTCCAGCCATAGGCGCTAAGAAAGACTTTGAAGAGAAATTTACTCTTGACTTGATGAACAAAGATAAAATCTCAGATCAAGAGCTCTTTAAGAACCTCTTTGGTTTTTATGCCATTATGGAAGGTTTGTATTTCTTCTCTGGCTTTTTGATTGGTTTAAGCTTTGGAAGACGCCAAATGTTAAAGGGTGTAGCTTCCCTTTTTCAATATATCCTTCGTGATGAGACTGTTCACTTAGGTTTTGGAATGCAAGCAATGAGACAAATGCTTAAAGATAATCCAGACCTTATGACAGATGAGCTTAGGGCTGAATTGGTTGAAATAATGAAGCAAGCGGTTCAGCTTGAATCTGATTATGCTACTGTTGCAATGCCAGAGGGCATCCTTGGATTGAACAAAAACTACTATCTTCAGTATTGCCAATATATTGCAGACAGAAGAATGGGAGCTTTGAAGCTGGACCCAATTTACCGTGTAGCGAATCCAGCTCCTTGGTTGGCAACTCAAACCGACCTTCCAGAGCTTGTTAGTTTCTTTGAAGCAACACCTACTTCTTACGAAGCCAGAGTTTAAAAGTTATTATCATTTTAGCTCTCTTTAAAATCTCTCTTTGGAGGGAAAAGTCTATAATTAACAGAGGGCTCATGTTTTGTGGGTCTTCTGTTTTAAAAGCAAAATAATATAATTGCTCCTCATCTGGATAGCCCATATATATTATTTTTCAGTAAATTGCCTTTTCTACTTTTTATTTTCTAATTATTTTTGGGAACTAAATTGCTATAAAAGGCAACTTTTGTTTAGTGTGTTGTCTCGGTAATAGATAAAAATTCTATTTTCAATTATCCTAATTAATGGTCAATAGTTAC
>JANRMG010000181.1:0-5455 GCA_033761855.1 Candidatus Caenarcanales bacterium | reverse complement strand
AAAAATAATTACAACCGGTAATAACAAAAAGGATTCAAAACTAAAATTAAGGTCTATTACATTTAATTCAAAGCGATTGTAATAAGCAAGTCTGTACATCCAACCCGAAAAGTACAAAACCGCCGATAGCAAGCCCAAAAGATTTATAAAAACTGCAAAAAACTTATTATTACTTTTCTTATTATTCTCTGCCACGTTAATACTCTAATTCTGCTTTTAATGAGTAATTAGGCTTGTTTGCCGATTTACTAATCATCTACTATGGCCGAATAATAAGTCAACCAAAATACATAATAAGTTTACAGATGAATTTATTAAATAAAATAAAAGATGGCCTCTGAGATTAATTAGGGGGTATTCCCTCTACTCCCTAATTAATCTAAGTCGAACATATTAGACATGAGAAGTTAAGCCTAAACTGTAATGAGAAAAGAATTTAAAAGAACAATTTTAAAGTTTACAATTTTACTTTATATTGTTGGTGTCAGCTCAATAGTAGTTAACGCATGGACTGATGAAAAGGCCAAAGTCGAAAAATCTAAAGATAATACTTCAATTGGTGAAGAAAAAATTGACAAGAAACCCAAAGAGGGATTCTTCGCTTCAATAGCGCAAATGCGCAAAGATTTAAGTAAGGTTCGCTGATTTTTTGTTTCTTCTTTTAGGCTTTCACTCTCTGTAATACTCTTCTCTCAAATATTTCACTAGTTAAACTTTCTCTAAAGTTTGTAACTTTTTCTCCTAAGCCTCTAAAAATACTGGACATATTAAAACTAAATTCAGATAGAGGATTGGATCTTGATTCTGCTCCTGCTTTTAAAGTTAATTTTCTTGAGACCTCTTCTACTTTAAAAGGCCTGTTTGCTTTAATTAAATTTTGAGAAAGAGCCTCTTGTTCTGCTTCCAAAGAACTTATTGAGGTGCCTCTAAAAATTGATAAGTATTTAGCTAATTGTTCAAGTTGTTGCTTAGACATAAAGGCTTTTATTTTTCCTGCTATTCCGGTCAGTAAATCGGTTCCTAAATTGCCAATTAACTCACCAGATGGCGATTGTTTTGCTGTGCAATGGAATGACTGTTTATTATCGCATCCATACATTCCCGGTTGAAGTATTCCTTCTTTCTCAAGTTCAAGAAGTTTTTCTTTAAAACATTGTGACTGTTCAGGTGTGCCAAATAACATAGCGTGCATAACTGCACCTTCTATATTTTCTCTGCCTTGAGATCTCAATACAGCATCTTGAAGCTCTTTTTGAGAAAGTTTTATATTTCCTTGAACTTCAATGTTATTTACAACTTCTCTGAATAAGGTTTCTCTAGTTGCTTTGTCACCAAAGATCTCGTTTATAATGTTTTTAACTTCACGAGAAGCTCTAGAAGTATCACCTTTTACAATTGCAAGAAAACCAACGGCTTCTAGGCCGGATTCTTTTTGAATATCTAAAATATGATTTATTACAACATCAGCTCTAATAGCTGAACGAGAGGTCGCTTTTATTCCTTTACCTATATTAAACTCATTCGCAGCTTTTATAAAGTACTCTGCATTGAAGGCATTACTAGAAATGTTGAGTTTAAACCCTTTACTATTGTTAGTCAAAAGTTCCTCTTGGGCGATTTCAACTGTCATGCCCATGTTGTTAAGTTCTTGAACAGTAACTATTTTGGTTCTCATCCCGATTTCATGAGCAATTGAACTTATATTAAAACCTCGATATCTTGAATCTTTTGCTAGTTCTTTTGCATAGCTTTGGATATTGTTTGATCTCGCTGCCCATTCTTTTTGTACAGTAGAGAGACGCTCTTCTGTAAAAAGAACCTGACCTCCATCCCCATCAGTACCTTTTATACAATTTTCAGTACCCGTTGATTGTATAAAAGGTACAGCTAAATCAGTTATAAATTGAGCGGCAAGTTGTCCTCCAACTTCTTCTCCGAATTGCTCCACAAATTCTGAATATAAAAGTCCACAGCCAACTAAATCGCAATAACCTACGTACATATCTTTTAAGCTTTTGGGAATCTCGGTTCCCTCATTGGAAACTGTTTGTAGGAAATTAGCAAAATGAAGATTCATTAATGATTCTTTTTTCTTTTGAATAGTTTTGCTTAAAGTGGTTCCGGCAATATAAGCCACAGGGGCAAAAATATTGACTCCTGGAATGAGACTTGTTAAAGCAGCTGTCGTTAGTCCAGCACCATGTGATAAGACTACCTTCTGGAGGGCCTGAGGCACTTGTCTCGCTAGGCGGCCTTTTAATGTTAAGTTGACCCGAATAGGAGCTTGAGCTTTTTGGGCTGTTTGAATAAAGTCTTGAGGAGTTGGTGCTGCTGCATGTGAGCGGAGAGGGACAGTTGTTTCTGGCGCAAAAGAAGGAGCGGCTTGTTGTGATCGTCCTAAATTGACAAGGGGTTCTCTAGATGTAATATTTTGTCGTCTTTTAAAAGAAACAATTTGTGAATTATTTAAAAAACTTAATAACTGATCTCCTGTTAATGCTTGTGTTGAAGAATACTGTGTTTGAGAAGTATTATTCTGACCCGGTGGATAAGGTCTTCGAGCTAAAACAGCAGTAGAACTATGAAAAGAACTTCTTACTTGTGAATTAAAAGTATTTGGAATTGCCCGTATAGTCAAGACTTTATCTTAAAGCAGACTTAAGTACTATTGATTTTAACAATTGAATCTTTAAATTGGTAGATTTTGAATCTTTAGATATAGTTTATTATTTGACTGATTGGTTCATGTATTTCAATTAAATATCTAGATATAATAATTGACAAGTTCGTAAATTTTTAATAGAGAATAAATCTATGAAACAAATTGGTCATACTCTAAACCTTGATGGACACCAGGTTTACAAATTCTTAAATGAAGCAGCCGCTTTATTAAAAACAGAAGAAGATATTATTACGCTGATTAAAACACCTGACCGAGAGCTACACGTTGAATTGCCCATTGCAAATGACAAAGGGGAGATGGAAATATTCTTGGGTTTCAGGGTTCAGCACAATAACTCAAGAGGCCCAAGTAAAGGCGGAATTCGCTTTCATAAAAATTTAACTATCGATGAAGTTAGACGCCAAGCCTGTTTGATGACTTTAAAATCTGCTTTCTTGGATTTGCCTTTTGGTGGGTCTCACGGAGGGATTTGCTGCGATATAAAAACTTTATCAAGTAATGAACTTGAGCGATTAACCAGATTGTACATGTCTAAAATAGATTGTGTAATTGGCCCACAGATTGATATTCCAGGGCCAGACCTTTATGCTGATTATAAAGTGATGTCTTGGATGCTCGATGAGTACAGTAAAAGGCATGGTTTTCAGCCAGCATGTGTAACAGGAAAACCGCTTGAGCTTTTTGGTTCACTTGGAATGGAAGAGTCTGGAGCTAATGGGGTTCTTGCTGTGCTCGATGAATACAGTAAACACAAACCAATTAAGTTCTCTGGTCTTAAAGTTGCCATTAATGGATTTGGAAATAACGGTACAAATTTAGCCAAAGTTCTCTCTGAGGCAGGATGCACGATTGTAGGAGTTAGTGATTCAACCGCAGGTGTTTACGATTCTAATGGTCTTGATCTATCTGACTTAATTGAACATAAGCTAGTTAAAGGCTCTGTATCAGGTTTTGACAAAGCAAAGCAAATTTCGAAAGAGGAACTTTTAGAATGTGATTGTGAACTTTTAATTCTTGCTTCAATTCCTGATTTGATTGATGAAACCAATGCAGCCAAAATCAAAGCACAAACAATAATAGAAGTTGCAAATGCACCGATTACCAAAGAAGCAGATTACATCCTTGAATCCAAAGGTGTGAACATTATTCCTGATTTGATTGCCTCTTCCGGTGAGCTAGTTGTATCTTACTTTGAGTGGATACAAAACATCCAAAAGTTTAAATGGGACAAAGAAAGTATAAATACCGAGTTGGTAAGAATTTTGGCTAATGCTCTTGATGAGGGTTTAGCAGTGTCTGCCGAAAATAATATTTCTTTGCGAAAGGCCTGCTATGTAATTGCTTTGCGCCGCCTAGAACTTGCAACGCGTTTGAGGGGATTTCAGTAGAAATTAATATTTCTCTTTTATTTTTGGACTTTATTTATAAAACATATAAGTTATAGAAAACCTTAAAAATTGGTAGATTGAAATTAAAGCTATTTTTTATATTTTAATTTGAACTTGACCTGAATTTCACGAATGAGGGTTAAGCAAAACGGTAAGCATAATAATGAAGTTCAATCTGGAAAAAATGTTTAAGAGCCTCCGCCACGCTTACAATGGCTTAAAGCAATGCATTGCCAGAGAACAAAATTTTAGAATTGAGCTTTTTGTATCAGCTTTAGTAGTTTTACTGGGTATTTATTTTAGGATTTCTCAGATTGAATGGCTTTGGTTGATGATTTCGATTTGCTTAGTGCTTTCGAGTGAAGTTATGAATACCTCGATTGAAAGGCTGACTGACCTAGTTGCTGATAAAAGAAAGACCAATTTAGCGAAGCAGGCTAAAGATGTAGCCGCCGGAGCGGTTTTGATTTGCGTTTTTCATTCACTAATTGCAGGAGTTGCGGTATTTTTACCTAAAATATTGAGTATTATTAAAGCAACGTATTCATAAAATGATAGTAACAACGCAGTTCCTACAAATTCCTCTACTAAAGCTCGAGTGCGGCGTTAATCTGCCTTCGGTGACCATAGCTTATGAAACTTATGGAAGTTTAAATCAAGATAAAAGTAATGTAGTTTTAGTTTGCCATGCCTTAACCGGAGACGCCCACGCTGCCGGCAAGCACAAAGTTGAAGACACTAAACCTGGTTGGTGGGATAAATTTATTGGCCCGGGCAAAGCAATTGACACTAATAAATATTTTGTAATCAGCTCCAATGTAATAGGCGGTTGCAGTGGTTCTACCGGGCCAAAATCCATTGATCCGCAAACCCGCAAACCCTATGGACTTAACTTTCCATTTGTTACCATCAAAGATATGGTAAAAGCTCAAGCTTTGCTTTTGGACAGCTTGGATATAGAAAAACTTTATTGTTGTATAGGCGGCTCAATGGGTGGAATGCAGGCTCTTGAATGGGCTTTTTCTTATCCTGAACGCTGTAAAAGTTATGTTGTTTTGGCTGCCTCTGCTTACCAATCACCCCAAAACATTGCTCTGCATGAGGTTGGAAGAAGAGCAATTATGAATGACCCAAATTGGCAAAAAGGAAATTACTACGGAGATACCCCTCCCAATGATGGCCTTTCTGTTGCACGGATGATTGCGCATATTTCTTACCTAAGCGATGCAAGCATGCACAAAAAGTTTGGGCGGCGAATCCGAAAGAAAGAAGAGCTTAACTTTGAGCTCCACAATGAGTTTGAAGTTGAAAGTTATTTGGAATATCAAGGCAGATCCTTTATTGAACGCTTTGATGCAAATTCTTATCTTTATATTACTCGTGC
>JANRMG010000180.1:0-3419 GCA_033761855.1 Candidatus Caenarcanales bacterium | reverse complement strand
GCTTATCCAATTTAGGCTCTATTTGAGTTTTATTATTAGGAGCGCTAGTTGCAGACATTAAAGACATTCTAAAATTCTATCTTTAATGTAATGAAGTTGCAATTTAGTTTTTGAGTCTTGGTTTCTAAATATTTAATTTATCATAATTAAAGAAAAATGGGTAAAATTTTAGTATGAAAGATTTTACATATAAAATTTTATTAAGACCTGAACCAGAGGGTGGCTTCACTGTATTAGTCCCTTCACTATCAGGATGTATTACTTATGGTGAAACCGTTGAAGAGTCAATCAAAATGGCTAAAGAAGCAATTTCACTTTATTTAGAAGAACTTCAGGATAGAGGTGAAGAAATTCCCGAGGAACAAAGTATGTTTAAATACAACTTAAAAATAGCTGTTTGATATATTCAAAATATGAAAACTTTTACTCCAAAGGAAATTATTCGAATTTTAGAAAGCAAAGACTTTAATTTCAAGAGAACTAGAGGCAGTCACCAAATTTTTTTTCAATCCCGCTAGTAATAAAACCGCAATAGTACCTTTACATAATAAGGATTTGCCGGTTGGAACATGTTTATCAATTCTCAAACAAGCTGGATTAAATCAAAAAGATCTAGAAAACAACTAAATTCTAAACCCATCAGTAGCCTCAATTAAAGCATTAATAATTCCCGGCTCATCCACCGCATGCCCTGCATCTTGGATAATATGTAACTTAGCCTCTGGAAAAGCTTTGTGTAAATCCCAGGCATTCTTTGTCGGACACACAACGTCATACCGCCCATGAACAATAATGGTTGGAATATGGCGTATTTTATAAATATCCTCAAGAAGCTGATTGTCTGAACGTAAAAAACAATTATTAATAAAATAATGGCATTCAATTCTGGCCAAAGACAAAGCCATGCCAGGATCATCAAAGTTTTCAATTAAATTTAAATCTGGAATTAGCTTTATGGTGGCACCTTCCCATGTGCTCCAGGCTCTTGCAGCAGCCAATCTTGTATGTTCATCATCACTGGTTAAAAGCTCGTAATAAGCTTCTACCATTTTGCCTCTTTTGTCCTCTGGGACTGGAGCTATGTATTTTTCCCATAAGTCAGGGTAAATCCATGAGCAACCTTCTTGGTAGAACCAATCAATCTCGGATTTGCGGCAAAGAAAAATCCCCCGCAAAATTAAACCGGAGACTCTCTCTGGATGAGTTTCGGCGTAAGCCAATGCCAAAGTACTTCCCCAGGAGCCACCAAAGACTAACCATTTTTCAATATTTAGATGCTCTCGAATTTTTTCTATATCACTAACCAAATCCCAAGTCGTGTTTTCTTCAAGACAAGCATGAGGTGTGCTTTTTCCGGCTCCTCTTTGGTCAAATAGAATCACTCGGTATTTTTCGGGGTTAAAGTACTGGCGGTGTTTCTCCGCCAAGCCTCCTCCGGGCCCACCATGCAAAAACACCACTGGCTGGCCTTGCAGATTACCGATTTCTTCCACGTAAAGCTCATGAATCTCTGAGACTTTGAAGCGGAAGGTGTTAAAGGGCTGGATTGGTGGGTAAAGTTTATTCATTAATTACTGAAATCTGCTGATTAATGAGTTCGTAAGAGGTGCTACAAACTTATAAATTAAAAAAGCCAAACCAAGAACAACCGCTCCGGATAAAATTCTTTTACCAATATAATAAGCTTTCTTGTTTTTATCGTTGCTCTTGAATTTCTTCTTCCACTCTTCCCAAGAGCGAATTCCATGCAGGAATGGTAAAAAAGCTTTAGCGGCTATTCCCATGGAATCTTGTTCATTGTTGGGTAAAGCAGCGAGTCTCATCATAAAATCGCCAATGGCACAAATTATGTTCGCCGGGAAATAAACATTCCGCTTTACATCACAGAGAAGAATCAATCTATGTTTGTCGGTATTGTTCTCAACATAATGAACATAAGTTTGATCGAGCAAAACCCCTTCTCCGTCCATCCAAGCGTATTTGTTGTCGTCTACGCTTATGAAACAGTTTTCGCTGTTTGGCACTCTAAGACCCAAATGGTAGCGCATAGAGCCGGCGTAGGGGTCACGGTGCCGTCCAAGTCTTGAGCCCGGCGGCAAAATTACAAAAGCCGCTGCTTTTAAATCATTGCCCATTTTTTTTAGTAAGGCTACTGTTTTAGGTGCCGCTTCCAGAGCCGAATTATTGTAGATCCCATACCACTTTATATAAAAACGCTTCCAGCCAGCTTTTTGGAAGGTACTAAAACCAATATCCGGCTCATATTTCCCAAAGGACAAACGGTTTTGTTTTTGCAAGGCTTCTGCTTCGTCGCGAATGATTTCCCAATTGTCTTCCAGAATTTTTAACGTTGGGAGTTGCTTTTGGCGGTCTTTAACTATGGCTGATTTGTCGCCTCTGGTGAAGAGGTACATAATAAAGTTAATCGGAGCAAAGAAGCGAGTTGTTCCTAAATATTCCCTCATAATCGGCAGATGAGCTTTTCCGCGTAGAATCAAATGGGTAACACTAAGAAAATAAAAACCTAAAATTCCAAGAATCGCTGCAGTGGCCATAGTTTATAATGCCAGTAATTAATGAACTTTAATTTAGCATACCAGGCTTCTTTGCTTTAGTTGTTAAGATTAGAAGCAGCTGAATTAGAAAGCAATGATTAAATTTCTTCACGTTGGAGACATACATTTAGGATATCGCCAATACAAGCTGCTTGAGCGCGAGCAAGATTTTTTTAGAGCTTTTTTAGACGCCTGCCAAAAGGGAGGGATAGAAGCCGAAGTTGATTTTGTTTTAGTAACTGGTGATTTGTTCAATTACCGAAACATCTCTCCTCAAACCTTTAATGAGGCCACCTATGTTTTTAACCGACTAAAACAAGCAGGAATTCCGGTTATAGCCATAGAAGGCAACCACGATTTTAAAGAGGCCGGTACCTTTAATAATGTAAGAGGCTCTTGGTTTGAGGCTTTAGCCCAAAATCAACTTATATATTTTTTAAATCCCTTAAACAACGAAGAAGCGGCCCTAGAACCGTTGATTGAAAACAAAAAATATTTGGGTGGCGGCTATATTGATTTAGAGCGCAAAAGACAAATAATAAGAATTATTGGTTCTCGCTGGCAGGGATTCAACGCTGGAGCCGCGCTTCCACTTTATGTTAATAGAATACAAAAAATTCAAGACAAAGCCGACTTTACTGTTTTTATGTTTCACGCTGGACACGAAAATTACCTTCCAGTGAATCGCGGAGGGGTTTCCGGCGTGGATTTTAGAGTTCTGGAGGGCTGCGTCGATTATGTTGCACTTGGACACATCCATGAACACTATATTCTTCAGGATTCTAACGGAAAAAACTTTATTTACAATCCCGGTTCTTTAGAGGCTAATGCTTCATCAGAAGTGAATATTGAAAGGGGAGCCTT
>JANRMG010000179.1:0-10622 GCA_033761855.1 Candidatus Caenarcanales bacterium | reverse complement strand
CGGGAATGGAGAGAGACCTTTTTGTAGTTAAGTTTTTAGAAAAAATGGGCGATGAATCCACTTTACATGCTTCTCTTTACGAAGGAGTAATTGAATTTTTAAGCTCTTTTTTAGAAAATTTAAAGTCGCAGAATCAATCTGTTCTTCTTTGCTCATGGACTCAAGGAAACGTCTTTTTGCAGACTCGCAAATCACAGATTTTTCAGAATTTAATACCTCGAGAATTCCTTGCCAAACCCTCTATTTATGCTTCTTTAGACAAGATTGGACTGTTACCAAACACTTATCAAGATCTTAAAGACCAGGGTTGTGATTTGATTTGTTTGATCGATGATCGCCTGGTGAATGTCCTCGCTGCGCGAACGGTTTTACATTCGCAACCTGCGCTTTATATTCACAAAATCAGACCGGATAAAAACATTACTCACCGTCTTCAAGAGGAAGATGAGAACTTATTTGAAAGCAAAAACTGGGGTGAAATTGAAAAAATTATTAACAAAAAATCTTTTAGGAAGCTCGGATTAATCCTAGATAAAGACGGAATCATCTTCAATACAACCATCTACCGTGAGCTTTTAGAGCAATCCCTCGTTGATTTTGCGGAAAGTTTTTTGGTTTCTTGAAAATGTTTTTGCCATACAGAAACTAAGCTATAAACTATAATTAGCGAACAGAAGAGCGTTTACACAAATAACTATGAACATTCAAGCTCATAAAGCTTACTTTTTGCCATTACTTTTAATCTTAAATTTAATGTGCCTTCAATCTTCCAATGCTGAGCTTACAGAGAAGAAATCTATTTATAGAGAATGTAAATCCTGCAAACTAAACCATGACAAAATAACTCGTGAACATAAACATCTTCCCTCTCCCAATCAAAAAATCCAAGAACAATATTTAAAAACACAAGTTAATACAACTAAAGAGAAACCTTCTGGAAGCTGTAAAAGGGGCGGGTGCAGCGGACATTTGTGCATTGAAGCAGGTAACGAAGGCATTAGCACTTGTGAATGGCGCGAAGAATATGCCTGTTACCGTAATGCAACTTGCGATAGACAGGCTAACGGTCTTTGCGGTTGGACTATGGATGAGGATTTAAAGGGGTGTTTGACTGGTAAACGTGGCAGGAATTTTTAAAAATGTTAATTTCCTTTTTTCAAACCTTCACTGGCTATATTCTTATATGCCTTAATCAAGTCTGTTTTAGAAATAATACCAACCAACTTCTTCTCCCCATCGGATTGAATGACGGGAAGGTTGGAAATATGCTTTTCCTGCATACGCTGAATTAAATCATGAATGGATTCCTCTGGATAAGCGACTTGAATCTCTTTAGTATAAACTTTTTTGACTTTTACATTCTTACGGTCGGATTTATCAATCTTGCGAACATCTGCGATTGTGATTATTCCAAGCACATGACGGTTATCATCCACAACTGGCAGTGCAAAATGCTGTTTTTCAAGCATTAAATCTTGTATTTTCTCCAAATCATCATCGAGAGAAGCTGTCCGAACTTTTATATTCATCACCTCAGAAACCTTTATGGCTTCAAGCACCTGAAGAGCTTTAGAATCGTCATCGCCGATTGGAAGCATTACATAAGCTTCTTCTCCATGTTGGGAAATATCTAATCCCTGGCGTTCTTCTTCGACGGAAACGCGTAACCCAACTGTTTTTTTAAGAATGAAAAGAATGATAGAGGTAACCAAAAAAGAATATACAATTGTGACGAGTACCGCCAAAAGCTGAATCCACAAAAGATTAGAATTGCCAAACAAAAGACCATTAGCTCCGGCAGCGTTGATTGCTTTTTCGGCAAATAATCCAGTGGCAATTGCTCCCCAAATACCACCGATACCGTGGCAAGCCAAAACGTCCAAAGAATCGTCTACATCAAGCTTTCCACGCAAGTTCATGGCTAAATAACAAAGAATGCCAGAAACAAAACCGATTATGACAGCTGAGACTGGACTTACAAAGCCGCAAGCCGGAGTAATTGCAACCAAACCGGCAACAGAACCAATAATAATTCCTGAAACCGAAGGTTTAGCTTTTAAAATTCGGCTAGCAACAATCCAGGCAATTGCTGCTGCTGCTGCTGCTAAATTAGTTGTAACCGCAACGTGGACAGCTAAAGATTCATCGCCTAAAGCACTGCCAGCATTGAAGCCAAACCACCCAAACCAAAGTAAAGCTCCACCCAAAATCGTAAAGGGAATATTGTGGGCAGGCATTCTCTCTTCACCGAACCCAAGGCGCTTTCCAATAATCATGGCCGAGGCGAGAGCCGAGGCACCCGCTGTGATGTGCACTACCGTTCCTCCAGCAAAATCCAAAGAGCCCAAAGCTTTTAACCAGCCATCTTCAGCCCAAACCCAATGAGCCACCGGATCGTAAACCAAGGTTGACCACAAAAGGGTAAATAAAATAAAGGTGTCAAGCTTAACGCGGTCAGCGAAAGCACCGATTATAAGAGCTGGAGTAATAACCGCAAACATGCACTGGAAGAGCATAAAAGCCAAGTGCGGAACACCAGCCGCATAAGCCTCAAAGGGAGTGGTTGTAACCTTGTTTAAAGCAAACCAATCGAGTGAACCTATCCATCCCTTAATCCAAGGAAAAGCTGGAGCCGCAAAAGATAATGAATAACCAACTAAAAACCATTGCAAGCTTATTAGAGCCAATATCACCATCGATTGACCCATCATGGCGAGTACATTTTTTTGCCTTACCATTCCTCCGTAAAAGAAACCAACGGCTGGGGTCATAAGCATTACAAACGCTGTTGAGACGAGAAGCCAGGTTGTATCACCTGAGTCAATTTGGTTCATTAGACTGTCTTTTAGTTTAAATTGTTAATTGTGACAATTATAAGAACTTCGTCATTAATTTATGCATAATCCTTAAACTAAATAATTGTTTAATCAGATTTAATAGCCAAGCTTATATTTTATTGCTACAAATCTATTCATCAGAATAAAACATAAAAATAACCTGACTTCGTCGAAAAACAAAAGAGGAAGATTAGTAAGGGTTGGTGTTAGGGGCTTACCGCCAGCCCCTAACGACCCCGCTCTCGGGGAACTATCCCCGAACCCCAGAATTTCTTGATGGCACTCCGTCCGATTGCCCCTTAAGACTGGCGTCTGACGGGGCATCTAAAGGGTTATTCTTTATCTATCATAGATTTTTCTTGTTGAACTCACGTTAAAAATAAAGATGAAATTCATTAACTCAATTTTTAGTTCAACAAATAAACCTTCTCAGATACTAAATTCACCACAGAGAAATAAAAAAATTTTTCACTATAGAGGCTCAGGCAGATAGAACAGCTTGTACATCTATTTCTGAGTAATAAGTCGGGAGGTATTTTTTTGGTACTTTAGTAAAGTGCTTTATAATTGGTAGCTACCTCCAAAAAACTTTTTAAGCCATGACTTTAACAGATGTTTTTTCACTTGATGCAGCTCTTTCAAACGTTGATCCTGAGGTTTATAGTGCAATTGATGAAGAATTAACCAGACAACAAACTCACTTAGAACTCATTGCAAGTGAAAACACTGTGAGCCGAGCTGTGATGGAAGCCCAAGGTTCGGTAATGACCAACAAATATGCCGAAGGATTGCCCGGTAAACGCTACTATGGAGGCTGCCAATATGTAGACAAAGTAGAAGTTTTGGCCATTGAAAGAGCCAAAAAACTTTTTGGAGCTGAGCATGCTAACGTTCAGCCTCATTCAGGGGCGCAAGCCAACTTTGCCGTTTTTCTTTCTGTCCTAAATCCCGGAGATACCATTTTGGGTATGGCTCTTGATCAGGGGGGACACTTAACCCACGGTTCTCCGGTAAATGTTTCGGGCAAGTGGTTTAATGTGGTTAGCTATGGCGTAGATGCTGATGGTTGGCTCAACTACGATAATCTAAAAGAACAAGCACAAAAACATAAACCAAAATTAATTATCGCTGGAGCAAGCGCTTATCCTCGCAAGATCGATTTTGCCAAATTCGCTGAAGTTGCTAAAGAAGTTGGGGCTTATTTATTGGTTGATATGGCTCACATTGCTGGCTTAGTAGCTACCGGAGAGCATCCAAACCCAATAGAGTATGCGGACTTTGTCACGACAACCACCCACAAAACCCTTAGAGGGCCCAGAGGTGGCTTGATTTTGTGTAAGGAAAAATATGCAAAGCAAGTTGATTCTGCTGTTTTTCCCGGTAATCAGGGAGGTCCTTTAATGCATGTAATTGCAGCCAAAGCAGTAGCCTTTGGAGAAGCATTAAGACCCGAATTTAAGACTTACCAAAAACAGATCGTTTTGAATGCTAAAGCACTTGCCGAATCTTTGGTTTCCGAAGGCGTTGAATTAGTGAGTGGAGGCACAGACAACCACTTAATGTTATTGAACTTGGTTCCCTTTAGCCTTACCGGTAAAGATGCCGAAAACCTCTTGGATTCAGTCAATTTAACTGCTAACAAAAACGCTATTCCTAACGATCCACAAAAGCCATGGGTAACCAGTGGAATTAGGCTTGGAACACCAGCTTGCACCACAAGGGGTTTAAAAGAAGCAGACTTTACTTTGCTAGGCCAAATTATTGGAAAAGTTCTTAAAAGCGAAAATAACCACGAGGTAATTCAAAATCTTAAGCAACAAGTAGAGCAAATTTGTAAAAAATATCCAATCTATAAAAGTTTAAGATAGGAAGTTAGTAAAACCAGCTTCTTAAAAGCTGTTATGAAAAAAAAGCTTTAGTTTATAACATAAATTATTATAGAACTGTTTAAAAAATATTAATACATGATTTTTGATCCCTCAAAGTTCCCTTTTAGAAGCAGTTAAGCTCTCCATAAGCCTATTTTATTAATTTTTTCTATAAAGAATTAAGCTGAAAATTTAGAAGACTTCTGGTAATAATTAAGCTAATATTAATTTAATTAACTTAATTTCATAGGTTAACAAGTAAGGTGAAACACTCAATTATGATTTCAAATATAGTAAATGCCGTTAATGCAAACAAAATTTCTAATAAAAAAGTTTCGGTTTTATTGCTTGATGACGAGTTTGAAGTTTTTAAAAAACTGACCCAAGTATTTGAAGAGCAAGAAAGTTTTTCAATTGTTGGTCAGGCAAGTTCATGCCGAATTGGAACAGTTATGATTCAGACCTATCAACCAGAGGTTGTAATTTTCAATTCTAATATGACAAGCATTGCACCCGAGGAATCACCCGCAATCGTTAGAAAAATAATTGCGCAATCGCCAAAAACCAGAGTAGTTGCAATAGTTACCAATAACGATGCTGGACAAATTTTTAGAGTTATAAAAGCAGGTGCTGCTGGTTGTTTATCAATCGATGACTTGGATGATGATTTAATAAAGACTCTGGAACAGGTTTTAAAGGGTGAAGTAGTAATTCCACCAAGAATTGCAACAAAATTTGTTGGTGTTCTCCAGCAGTTTTACGGTCCTAAGCCAGAAGACCAACCAGCCGAAGTAATCATTAAAAGCTTAACCACCAGAGAAAAACAATTGCTTTTGCTCATGATGAGAGGTTATAGCTATGAACAAATAGCTGAAATCTGTGATATTACCGTCTCAACGGTTAAAACCCACTTTAATGCTATCTTCTGCAAAATGGGTGTTAAAAACCGTGTCCAAGCAATTGGAATCGCTCTGAGACAAGATATTCAGCTTTTGGTTGAACCATCTCTTTTGGATGAACTCAAAGACATTGGAGCTCCCAAAAACGAAAGCCGAAACAAGGGCGAAACAATAGTTGGCGTCTAATTTTGTCAAACTATATAACAACCTAAATATCCATGAAAAGCTTCTGAAACAGGTTTTGTTTATAGTTTTTTAGTAAACATTTTGCGTTGAATCAAAATCTAAATTTAGCAAATAAAGCTCTTGGCATCACACCAAAACTATTAAGACACTATAATTAAAAAACACAATTTAATAAATTCTCTTAAATGCGCGAATATGATGTCATAATTGTTGGCTCAGGCCATGCGGGCTGTGAAGCGGCTTCTGCTGCGGCAAAGCTTGGTGCTAAAACACTATTAATCGGCATGAATTTAGATATGATTGCTTGGATGCCTTGTAATCCAGCCGTCGGTGGGCCGGCCAAATCTCATTTAGTAAAAGAAATCGATGCAATGGGCGGATTAATGGGATTAGCTGCTGACGCAACTTATATGCAGCTTAAAACTCTCAATTCCTCTCGCGGGGCTGCAGTTCACTCTTTGCGGGCGCAATCTGACAAATACGAATATTCCGCCTGGATGCGCGGCGCCCTCCAAAAGATATCTAATTTGTATTTTTACCAAGCCATGGTGACAGAGGTTTTGGTTGAAAATGAAAAAATAATTGGTGCAAAAACCTCTCTGGGAGAAGAGATTAAAGCCAAAGCAGTTGTAATTACCAGCGGAACCTTTTTGCAAGGTAAAGTCTTTACTGGCAAACAAAGCCGCGAAGCTGGACGAGCTTCCGAACCTGCGGCAATTGGTTTAACACTTAATCTTCAATCTTACGGTTTGGAGTTTGGACGCTTAAAGACAGGAACCCCCGCCCGAATTGACGCTCGAAGCGTGGATTTTTCTGGCCTTGAGGAGCACCCCGGAGATACAAATCCTAAGTTCTTTTCTTTCTTACCAAACCGCCCTGTCCTTGAGCAACACTCTTGCTATGCCACTCGCACAACGGAGCGGACAGCCGAGATTATCCGCGAGAATCTTATGGAATCGCCTATGTATGCTGGTTTGATTGAAGGCGTTGGACCGCGCTATTGTCCGTCGATAGAAGACAAAATCGTTCGCTTTTCTGACAAACCCAGCCATTTACTTTTCCTGGAGCCAGAAGGCCGAAACACCAACGAGATTTATTTGCAGGGATGCTCGACCAGCCTGCCAATTAACGTTCAATGGCAGATAGTACAATCTTTGCCGGGTCTCGAAAGAGCTGAGATCATCCGCCCAGCCTATGCTGTTGAATATGATTTCTTGCGTCCGATCCAGTTCAAACACACTTTAGAAGCCAAAGTTCTGCCAGGACTCTTTGCGGCTGGACAGTTGCTTGGCACCAGTGGATATGAGGAAGCGGCTTCTCAGGGATTTGTAGCCGGAATCAATGCAGCCAAATATGCTCTTGACCAAGATCCCGTGATTTTTGAGCGCTCTGGGAGCTATATTGGTACTTTAATTGATGATTTAGTAATCAAGGAAATCACCGAGCCTTACCGCATGATGACCTCTCGTTCGGAGCATAGATTGCACTTACGCCAGGATAATGCCGATAGAAGGCTGACACCCAAAGGCCGAAAAATTGGATTGGTTGACGATTACCGCTGGGAATGCTTTAACAACAAGATGGAAGGCTTCGAACTAGGACTTCAAAAACTCAAAGAAACAAAGATTAAAGCTTCGAATGAGGTTAACGCTATTCTCGAGGAGTTTAATCAAGCCATTCTTAAATCAAACACAGCCATAACTTTAGCCGAGCTTCTCTCTCGTCCGGGTGCAGATTTTGCTTTAGTTGAAAAACTTTTGGGTCATAATTTCAGTGAGGACATTGAATTCCCTCTATTTGAGCTTGAAACTGAACTTAAATATGCCGGTTATGTGCAGCGTCAGGACAACCAAAATGATAAATTTGGTGCTCTGGAAAACAAAAAAATCCCCGAATGGTTCGATTATATGAAGCTTCAGCATATTTCTAAAGAAGCACGAGAGAAACTAATTAAAATAAAACCTCAAACCATCGGACAAGCTGTACGGATTGATGGCGTGAGGCCGGCCGATGTGCAGGTTCTACTAATCAGCTTGGCTGGTAGTTAATAACTTTCTGAAAAAAGTTTTCTAAAAAGCTTTAGGGTGTCTTCTGTTATTCCTTAATGCTTTCATGCCATAATATTTGTACGAGGCATGAAATTATGCAGAAATCAATAAAAACAATTGGTAGTAGCGGCCAAATATCTTTAGGAAAAGAATTTGCTGGAAAAAGTGTTTTGGTTGAAGAGCTTGAACCTGGCGTCTGGATGATTAAAACCGGAGAATTCATTCCTGACAATGAATGCTGGTTACACACACCAAAAAATAAAGCAAAAATTGATGAAGGTTTGGAATGGGCAAAAACCCATCCTAGAAAAGAGACAAAGCTTGAAGATATTGAGAAATTAATCGAAGACAGAATAAAAGACTTGGAAGCAAGTGAATGAAGTTCAAATTATCAACCAGGAGACTATAATTTGCTTACGAACTTTTAAGATTCATGAAAATAGATTTGCTTGATGCTTCCATTCAAGATTTAATTTTTGAACTCCAAATAGAAGATCAACTTGCATTTTTGAAATTGTTAAAAAAATTGTACAAGATGACCTGGAATCAAATTTATGTAGACAATGGTTTGAAATGGGAAAAAATCCGCTCTAGGAAAGGAAATAGAGGGGAAGATTTGTATTCAATTAGAATTAACCAAAAGTTTAGAGCAGTTGTATTTCGAGAAAATGATTATTTATGTTTTGTATCACTCCATCCCGATCATGACTCCGCTTACGATTAAGACTTGAATTTCGTTATACTTGTAGGCAAAGTTTAAAAATCAATTTATAAATGAAAGAATTCAAAAAAGTTGTTTTGGCTTACTCTGGAGGGCTCGACACTTCTATTTCTGTTCGCTGGCTGTTAGAGAATAAATGCGAAGAAGTGGTGGCTGTTGCGGTTGATTTGGGACAAAAAGAAGACCTTGAAGCCGCCCGTCAGAAGGCCTTAAAAGTTGGCGCTAGTCAAGCCTTTGTAATTGACGCTCGCGAAGAGTTTGTTAAAGATTTTGTTTGGCCGAGCTTAAAGGCTAATGCCAAATACGAATTCGATTATCCGCTCGCGACAGCGATTGGAAGACCTTTAATTGCTAAAGTCCTTAATGATATAGCCGTAAAGACCGATGCAGACACAGTAGCACACGGTTGTACCGCTAAAGGAAACGACCAGGTGCGCTTTGAGGTCTCTTGGCAAGCTTTGAACCCTAAACTTAAAGTTATTGCCCCCCCCCGTGAATGGGGTGAACTCTGTGACCGTAACAAGGCAATTGATTATGCTCAGGCCCACAATATTCCGGTTACTTCAACCAAAAAATCTCCTTACAGCATTGATTTAAACCTTTGGGGGCGTTCGGTGGAATGTGGAATTCTTGAAGATCCTTGGGTTGAGCCTCCGGAAGACGCTTACGCTTTAACCAATGCTTTAGAAAAAACACCAGATAAAGCACAATATATTGAGATTGAATTTGACAAAGGTATTCCCATCGCGCTCGACGGCAAAAAATACAATGGTATCGATTTAATTGATGAATTGAACTCAATTGCTGGGCTTCATGGAATCGGTAGAATTGATCAAATTGAAAATCGACTCGTTGGCATTAAGAGCCGCGAAATTTATGAAGCACCTGCAGCAACAGTTCTTTTGCGGGCCCATCGAGAGCTAGAATTTTTAGTTAATACCAAAGATGTTATGCACTTTAAGCAAGGCATAGACCAAAAATACGCCGAGTTGATTTACAATGGTCTTTGGTTTTCACCTTTGCGCCAAGCTTTGGATGGATTCATCGAAGAAACCCAAAAAAGGGTTTCTGGAACCATTCGCTTTAAGCTTTACAAGGGTAATTGCATTGTAGTTGGTCGCAAATCGGAGCTTTCTCTTTATGACCATGGATTGGCAACTTATGACCAAGGTGATGAATTTGACCATACCGCCTCTCCCGGGTTTATGAAGATCTTTGGTTTAGGGATTAAAACTTTTTATAGTAAAAGATAAGCAATCTCCTTCTCTACCGTCATCCTTGCATCTAAAGTTGGGCTTGTCTCAGGATCTCAAGACTATAAATCCGTGCTGTTTAAAGATTGAATATAGATTCCGTGACAAGCTCCGAATGACGTTGTATTCTGTCATTTTTATATTTCACTTTTGCGAAGGTCAGGATCTCATAATCGTTAAATGTGTTCAATCAACAAGTTATGTGAGTTGTGTAGATTCCGTTTCCAGGCTGGAATGACGATGTATAAAGTCATCCTGAACTTGTTTCAGGATCTACATTAATCCTTGGCTTCGCAGATTAACTAAAAAGCATTCCTCTCCATTCAGGGAAAACTTTTAAAAGAAAAATAAACAAAAAGCATCCAGCGAGTGATTTGATGATGTTGTTTATTAAATCCCCTCTTCCGGTGGGGATTTTAAGTTTGTCTAAAATGGTATCCAAAAAGCTGTAAACAACGGCAATGCCGAGGGAAATTAAAATTCCGAGGATGATAACGTTTGTTTGCCAGTGAATTTTGTCCATTGCTTATTAAATGTTTTGAATGAAGATTAGGATAGCTTAATAATGATAAGAATAATTAAGTCTTGACTAAAACATTTCGTTTGTGAGAGCATCATCTAAAGTTATAATTTTTAATTTTATTTAGGAGCTTATAAATGGTAGTTAAATTAATAACTAATGGTGCGTGTTTGACATATTGCAAAAAAGGAAGGTCTCTCCCAAAACTAAGATTGCTTAGATCGAGGATTAGGAGAGATGAAGGAAGATCATATAATCTTAGAGATATATTTTGCAATCGATGAAAAGCT
>JANRMG010000178.1:0-4767 GCA_033761855.1 Candidatus Caenarcanales bacterium | reverse complement strand
AACTGGAATGATTTCGAGGTTATGCTCAAGCGCCAAATAAACATTAGCGAGGGTCTGGGCCTCCACTCCTTGGGTGGCGTCTACCACCAGCAAAGCACCTTCACAAGCGGCCAAGCTGCGGGAAACCTCATAACCAAAGTCCACGTGGCCGGGAGTATCAATCAAATTAATTACATAATCTTTGCCATCTTTGGCTTTGTAGTCCATACGAGCGGTTTGGAGCTTAATGGTAATTCCGCGCTCGCGCTCTAGGTCTAGGTTGTCCAATAGTTGCTCTTGCATTTCTCGTTTACTTACGGTGTGAGTAAACTCAAGGAGCCTGTCAGCCAGCGTGGACTTGCCATGGTCTATGTGAGCGATGATTGAGAAATTGCGGATGTGGTTGGTTGAAGATTCAGGCATTTTGTTTTGCAGAGTGATTAAATTAACATTTAAAGTATTCAATAAGAAACATGTTGAAATTATAATGCCTAAACTTTTTATTATTGGTGGTCCAAACGGAGCAGGTAAAACTACCGCAGCCCTAAAAATTTTACCAGATTATCTTAATTGCTTAGAGTATGTAAACGCTGATTCTATCGCTGCAGGCTTGTCGCCATTCAATCCATCATCAGTGGATATGCAGTCAGGAAGACTAATGCTAGGCAGAATTAATGAGCTTCTTGAAGAAGGCTCTGATTTTGCCTTTGAGAGCACTTTGGCTTCTCGCTCATTTGTTGGGTTGATTGAAAGAGCGAAAGCAAAAAAATATAAAATTAATCTAATATACTTTTGGCTCGATTCTCCAGAACTTGCTATTCAAAGAGTCAAAATTAGAGTCAAAAAAGGTGGACATAACATTCCAGAAGAAGTTGTGAAGAGGAGATATGAAAGAAGCAGAAGTAATTTTTATAATTTATACTTACCTTTAAGCGACAACTGGACAGTTTATGATAATTCCACTAATCTACCCATACTTGTTGCAGAGGGCGATCTCGAAGAGAAATTAGTTTTAGAAAAAAATATTTGGAGCAATATCATTGAAGGATTCAACCAATGACAGAAAAAGAAGAGAATAGAGAAATTAGAAGAAAAATTGATGAGGGAGTTCGAGCTGCTATTGCTGAGGCTGTTAAAAACAACAATGATCTTTGGATAAGACCATCTGATTACGGAGGAGCTTCTCCAATCTATCAACCAAATGACACTGATATTCTGATAGACAACGTTGAAACTGTCTACAGAGCGAATCCAGATTTAGAAGAATATGTTGATAAAGCGAGAAAATTTCAAGATGTTGCAATATTTAATCTTAGTCTTGCATTAAGAAGAAGAAAGGAATTCCTAAGTTTTTTTGGAGAAACAAGTTTACTAAATGCTCCAATTAGACAAATTACTTTTGATGAATTTTTGAATAACAGTGAAGAAATGAAATTTCAAATGAATACTACAAGTAAATTCAACTCATGCTTTTTGCTTGGATTCATATCATTAGAATCATATATTGAGTATATATCGTCAAGACTTCTATCTCATAAGCTTGAACAGATAGTTCTCTTTAAAAGAAAAAATTTAGGGAGTAAAAACCTAGAAAAAGATCTTTTTAATGACAAAGAAAGAAAAGCATTTTTTCAAAAAGATAAGTTGGTAGTTAGTAACCAAAATATTAGTATGATTGAAAAATTAAAATTATTAGTTGAAATTTCATTTAAAACTTTCTGTGTTCAATTTGATGATAAGAATAAAAAAGAACTTAATGAGAAGCTTGAAAACCTTCAAAAACTAATTAAGATAAGACATTGTTTAACTCATTCAAGAGCCAGACCTCAAGAAGGTGGAATTGAACTATTTACTTTTGCCGATAAAGCATCGATTATAGGCATCGATAACTTCTATAGATGGCTTATTAATTTTTTGTGGCCATTAGAATTTATGAGACCAATAATTGATTTAAATGGCAAGACAAGAGTGGAAATCCCTCTTTCATTCTTTCTTGAGATTTAATTGTCAAACCGTCCTCTTCTCCCCACTAACCTCCACCGAAAGCACACCCGCTAGGGTCTTCACTTCTTCCAGGGCTGATTCGCTCCTAATCTCGCATTCAAGCATGCAGAGATTTTCCATGGTGTTTTTAATTTTTACATCTTTGCTCTTTAGCTCTCCCTTTATCCGGTCAAGCTCAGGCCAGGCGGCTTCTTCGATTACGACTATTGCGTTTAACATCTTTGTCCTCTTTTCTTTCCATTGTATCGTGAGAGGAAATAGATCCTGAGACAAGCTCAGGATGACGTAAGTAAAAAATAGTTCTGTCATGCTGAACTTGATTCAGCATCTCTTCAGATCGTTGATAGGCGCAAATTAACGTTGTGGAAATCCTGACCTTCGCCAAAAAGAAATTTAAGGATGACAATGAAAGAGAAAAACAAAACGTAACCCTAAGCTTGTCTCAGAATTTATTCACCTAATTGGAGCCTGTACCAAACCAGCACCAACATCGGCAGAGGAAAGATTTAACCTACGAGCGTTTCTTGTCAGCAAGCTCCAGAGGGCACCACCAGTTTGTCCGGTTGCTTCGCACCAAAGGGCTGCAATACCGGCCACATGGGGCGTAGCCATACTGGTTCCGCTGAGTCTTGCGTAACTTCCGCGTGAAACAGGAAAACTGGAATAAACATCCACTCCGGGTCCGGCAATGTCTATTTGCCCTCCCTGAGGGTAAAGCCCACGATTAGAAAAGTTGGCAATTTTTAAAGTCCGATCCACCCCTCCGACAGCCATAATAGAAAGAACATTGGCAGGAGAACCAATGGGAGAAATCAAACCAGGATTATTGCGGCAAATATAACTGTTTGGATCCAAGCGTGGATTGCGGCAACTCTCGTTTCCGGCCGCAGCCACAATTAAAGATCCCTGGTTTAGGGCGCGGCGGCCGGCGTACTCATAAGCCATGGAGGGCGGACTCTGGCTACCCAGAGACATAGAAACCACCTGACAGCGATTAGCTATTGCCCAATTTATACCCGCCAGAATCCCTCCATCCGAGCCTGAACCTTGGTTAGACAAAACTTTCCCCACGTAAATCTCGGCATTATAGGAGGCTCCGTAACGAGGCAAAGAAGCATTGGAAGGCCTCAAAGGGCCGCAAGAAGTACCAATACAGTGAGTACCATGCCCATTGCCGTCTTGAATAGACTCACCAGAGATAAAAGACTGGGTAATAATTCTTCTGGAACGGAAATCAGGGTGTGTTAAATCAAAACCAGTATCCAAAACAACTAACCTAACACCACGTCCAGAGTATCTGGAATTAATCACATTGGTTAATTGCATTCCCCACGTATAGTTAGTGGTCACCGGAAGAACTTGTTCGGCTTCTGCAATAATTTCTTGTTTACGTTTAATGAAGTTAGTCATCCTGTCATAAAACTCATCGATTCCATCTTTGTAACCCTGAAGATAGTTCAGGATCAATTCATCTTTATCATAACCATTGCCATTCAAAGCATAAACTACTGTTTCTGGCTCAACCGAAACTACCGGTTCACTCTCCTGATCAGCCAGTGTTTGAATTTTACTTACTTGTTCTTGATCGGCCTTTATTATTGCGATTCCTAGCTTATCTAGGAAAATTGCTTCCTCATCTACCTGTTCTAAAGAGCTTTTATGGTCAAATTCTTTGGAATTAACACACTTAACACCGATTTTACTACGCAGAATCTCGCTAGCTTTGTCTTTGCTTTCTGAATCAAAGACGACAATATGTCTTCCAGTGTATTCTGGCTCCAAGTGAGGATTCTGTAAATTATCTGAAAAGAAGTTTTTTTCCATAATCCTTAAATTCCTTATCAACGGCCAAAAAGTATTTACCTTCAGTTTAGCAATATAAAATTTTCAGAAAATCATACAAAGGTCTTAGTCAACAAAGAATATCTAAAATTTGAACAAAGCTTATAATGTTTTTAACCTCACAATAGTTTACAAATGCCTAACAATCCTCACTACACGCTTCTTTTCGATGGACAATGTGTAATTTGTCGACATTTGGTTGATGAGTACATCAAACCCAAAAAGCCAGAAGAGCTTGCCGTCAAACCATATCAAGAAGCAGAATTTGATAAAGCCTATCCGGAAGAGCAATTGCAAAGATGTAAAAAGGAAATTTTACTCATCAACGAGGAAAAGCAAGAATTCATGGGCGGAGTAGCAGCTGTTTCTAAAACTTTAGAACTTACCAAGCAGTTTGAATGGCTACAAATAATTTTAAATATTGCTTTTCCAAAACCATTTACCTGGTTTGCTTACCGCATGGTTGCGTGGCACCGTTATAGTTGGTTTATAGTTCCACCCTATCTTCGCTGCTCTGAATGCGAGATCGAAATACCGAAAATTTGGAATTTTATATTTTTTGCCTTATTGGGCTCTATAACTCTTGGAGCTAATTTTTATTTTTGTTATACCTGGTTTAACTCGCTAAGAGGCGCTGCACCGATTTTATTTTCTTTAATCAAAAGAGAACCCCTCTTTTTAACGCTAATTTCAGTTCTGGCATGCAGTGCATGGAGTCTTTCTCTACAAGGGCTTTTTTACTTCACAAACAAAAAGACAATTGGTATTCCGAGGATTGAGAGCAGTAAACAGTTTTTTATTGTAAACACCAAATTCAGCCTTTTGTTAGCAGCCGCAACCCCTCTTTCGGTGGCCCTCGCCACGTGGATTGCGGCGAATACTAGCGCGTTGAGATTCAATTTAATTTTTATACTTTTAAGTTGTCTTTATCTTTTAACTCTT
>JANRMG010000177.1:0-1513 GCA_033761855.1 Candidatus Caenarcanales bacterium | reverse complement strand
GCCAAATCATAATCGAAGCTAAAAAGTAGTTAATCCCAAATTTCTAATAGGTAAAGCAATTAATTATGAGTCAACTCACCACACTTCAAGATATCTATGCCCAACTAAACAATATTCAATCAATCTTGTGTCAAGGCATTGGCACGGGCAGCGCCCCTACACGGCTGCTCACTGAGGTTGTGCTAGATGAGCAGCTTTACAACATTTCTACGCTCGAATTTGAAAACCCAGATGACAATCAAGACATTACAGACCTGCAAGGGGAGATAAATAAAATTGTTAATGCCTCTTTTAAGCTTGCCAAGGATGAGAGATTAGCTACCGATTCACAGGTAGCAAATGGTCAAGGGGTACTAATTCCAACGCCAAAAGGCACACCAATAGCTTTAATCCCTAAACTTTTGAATACACTTAGAAACTTTGAGTTACCCTCAACGCTTTTAGGTGAGCTAATTCTCAGCTTTTTAAAAGAAATTCTCATAGAACATATCAAGAGAAAACTTGATGAGAAAACGGGCAAATATTCGGACAGTCAAAATGTTCAGGTTGCCAAGTTGATAGCAATTCCATCAACAGCCAAGGCGATCGCCATTCGTGCAACTGGCTTGCCTGCATTTTTGTCAAAGCGCTTTGCGCCTCAAAACGAGGATTTATCGGCGGCGAACAATGCACCTGTGAGTACTGAGAAATTTATCCTTGATGCCCTTGGTTCCTGCCAGATCGGGTCGAGTTTTGTTGGCGATGAACCCGATAAAGCAATTTTTTGGGGTCAGGAGATAAAAATCGAGTTCGATCGCCAACTAATATTTCTGGAAAAACCTGAGTTTGTTAATGCTAGGCGATGGGCATATCTGCGCTCAACCCAAGAAAATACTTTGAGTTTTAAGTTTATTCAGGATGTCTAAGGCTGAAAATCCGCCTGTTAACTGGCTTTGTCTTCACACCAGGAACAAAAGATAATTCCCCAGTAAAAGCAGCTCGTGGGTACTAATTTGCTACCAATTTAAGAAAAATTGAAACCACAAAGCCATGGCCAAAAATATTAATTCTGTTCCAAATCGGTAGATCGGCGCAATGTACCATGATTATTGCTTTGGGGATTCTGGGTAATAAATAGCGCGATTAACATTTAAAAAAATCCCAGCCATAGCTGGGACATTGGGCAGGTCATATTATTTCATTTGCTAGTTCATAGAATAGCATCCTAGTAATCTTGAAGTTTAAGCGGTTAATCTTCTGTTTTAGTTTCTGGTCACTGTCTTTAATCTGTTCCAGAGTATTGAATTTCTTGTTATTGGCTTGTGGCTTCATTTCTTTATTCAAAGCCTTGTTTAGCCACTTAACATCGTTTCTTTGTGGAATTACACAGGCTTTAGTCCATGCAAATAAATGGGTACGGCAGATATCAGAACCGCCTAGTTTCATTGACATACCATCACCTGACTGCTGTTTGGTATAGCCATAGCCTAGGTATAGCTGAAAGCTTCTTAGTGACCTGTGGCGCTTCTGTTCT
>JANRMG010000176.1:0-1581 GCA_033761855.1 Candidatus Caenarcanales bacterium | reverse complement strand
CATTATGAAGAAGAATGCTTTGTGGTATATCTTGATTCTCTAATACATCTTGCTCTTTATGACTGGCTAGTCCAGATAGTTGTAAATTGATATATTCACTGGATTGCAAAATAGTTTGAATTCTTGGCTCCACACTATTCCTAATAAACCCTAATTCATCACCTTCCCCAAAATAAATTTGTGCTAAATCTAAATTAGCAGGCAATGAAAGCTTCAATTTAAATGCTTTTTTACCGCAGATATATTTCAGCTTAATTGAGGTTGATCCGATTTAGGAGACAAACTTTTTAGAGATATAGTAATGCTCTTCGAATTGAAGAGGGGACAGATAATTCAAGGTTGAATGCTTTCTTTCCCGATTAAAGTAAATCTCTATGTATTTAAATATACCCGAATTGGCCTCCTTCCTTGACTTAAATTTTTGATGATTAACAAACTCAGTTTTTAGTTTCCCGAAGAAGCTCTCTGCAACAGCGTTATCATGGCAATTGCCTTTTGCACTCATTGATTGTTGAACATTGAGATTTTTAAGCAAGTTTTGATAACGATAACTCGCATACTGAGAGCCTCTGTCCGAGTGAAAAATTAATCCGTGATCAGGTTTTCTTTTCCAATAAGCCCGAAGAAAAGCTTTTTCAATTAAATCAGTGGTCATGCGCTCACTGACTGCCCAACCAATCACCATCCTTGAAAATAAGTCAATCACAGTTGCTAAGTAAAGCCAGCCCTCAGCAGTTAAAATGTATGTAATATCCCCAACCCATGCCTGATTTGGTTTGCCACAATGAAAGTTTTGATTGAGCAAATTTGGACAAACAGGAAACGAATGCTTCGAATTCGTGGTCGCTTTGAACTTTTTCTTGCTAATTGAAACTATTTTGTTTTCTCTCATAATGCGAGCCACTCTCTTTCTGGAAACCCTTTCTCCTTCATCTTGAAGCGCACTGTGAATAGTTGGTGAGCCATATCGTTTTTTTGATTTGTTGTGAATAATCCGTATTTTTGATTCAAGTACTTCATCTTTCTTTTCCCTTTCTGAGACTGGGTTTTGCAGCCATTGATAGTATTGCTTTCTACTTATTTCAAACACTTCGCACATAGTTGAAACATTTAACTGATGAGCGTTTTGCTTAACAAATTCGTACTTTACCGGGCTACTTTGGCAAAGTACGTTGCGGCCTTTTTTAGTATTTCGACTTCCTCTCTCAGTCGCGCATTTTCCTTTTTTAGCTTCTTCATTTCCGCTTTTTCTTCAGCAGGCAAGTCGTTTTTTGACGCATAACACCAATTGCATAGTGTCTTGTATTCAATACCCAGTTTCCTTGCTATTTCCGCCTTGTTTGTACCTTTTACCTTGCATAATCTAACTGCTTCTTCTTTAAATTCTTTTTCGTATCTGGACATAATTTGAACTCCTTTGAATATTGACTTGTTCTGCGTTCAATTTGTCCCCTTTTTCGGATCAATGTCAGATTGCAAGCCAAAAAACAAAAAGAACCTTTTGCGGGATGGAGCTTGAACCGAATTACGTGGATTGTTCAGTAAAGCGCTGGATTAAGTTTATGGAGAAAGAAGGCCTTG
>JANRMG010000175.1:0-7451 GCA_033761855.1 Candidatus Caenarcanales bacterium | reverse complement strand
AGTGTCTCAAAAGTGGTTAAGGTATCAATCAAAAAGGTAACTAACAAACCAAAAAACAAGCCAATAAAGCCACCAATCATGCTCAACAACAAAGATTCAATCAGGAATTGAAGAAGTATATCTTTTTCTTTGGCGCCAATTGCCTTTCGGATGCCGATTTCCTTTGTGCGCTCTGTCACACTAACTAGCATTATGTTCATAATCCCAATTCCACCAACCAAAAGAGAAATGCTTGCAATGCTTCCTAAGAGAATAGTAAAAGTTTTGGTAAAGCTAGAAGCAGTCTCCAAAGATTCCGCCTGATTACGAATATTAAAGTCCTCGGGTTCATCCTCTGGAACTCTGTGTGTGCGACGGAGAACTTGCGAGATTTTGTCTTGTGCCTGGTTTAAATCAGCGTCTTTGTAGGTTTGGATATCTATTTCGCGCAGATAGTCCAAACCAAAAACTTGTTTCATTGCGGTTGTGTAGGGAATTATGGCTTGGTCGTCTGGGTTAAACCATCCCTGGTCTCCCTTGGATTTTAGGATTCCAACCACCCTAAAATTCATACCTTTAAGTTTAAAAGTTTTATCAAGTGGATCCTCGCTCCCAAAAAGGTTTTCGGCCGTTAGCGATCCAATTACAGCTACCCGCGCACGCTGGTTTACCTCTCGGTCGCGAAAGGCACGTCCTTTATCAATCTCAAAATTACGAATCGGAAAATATGTTGATGAGCTTCCAGTCACGTTTGTTCTGACGTTTCGGTTCAGATACTTCATCTGGACACTACCGCTAACAACTGGTGCAACTTGCTCTACCTCTTTTACTTTCTCAAAAATGGCTTCGGCGTCCTGAAGGGTTAGATTGTCCTGGTTTCCTAAAGAAATTCCTCTAGAACCAGCTTGTCCTGGTCTAATAATTAAAAGATTGGTACCCATAGAATTAATACGTTCAAGAACTTGCTTCTGAGCTCCAGCCCCCAAAGCCAACATAGAAATAACCGAGCCAACTCCAATAATGATTCCAAGCATGGAAAGAAAGGACCGCAAGCCATTTGAAATTAGGCTTTTAAGAGCAACTTTGAGAATAATTAGGAACAGCATTTGGTCTTACTCCTCTCTCCGCCTTTCAGGCACCTCTCTCCCGCAAGTGGAGAAAGGAAATATTCCAGCTCCCTTCTCCACTTGTGGGAGAAAGGCTGGGGATGAGGGGGCTTAAACATCGACAATCCTCCCATCCTTCATACGGATTTTTCTAGAGCAATAATCCGCCACATCCGGCTCGTGGGTGACAATTACAATCGTTCGGCCCTGTTCATTGAGGAGAGTAAAAAGCTTCATAATTTCTTCACTTGTTTGGCTATCAAGGCTCCCTGTCGGTTCATCCGCAAGAATGATTGAGGGTTCAGTTACAATCGCTCTGGCTATAGCAACCCTCTGTTTCTGGCCACCAGAAAGCTGGTTTGGTTCATGATACATACGATCGCTCAGGCCGACAAGCTCTAAAGCTTTTTGGGCTGGCTCTAAAGCGTCTTCGCGAGAAGAATACAAAAGAGGCAATTCAACGTTTTCAAGAGCAGACATACGAGGTAAAAGGTTAAAAGTCTGGAAGACAAAACCAATTTTTCTATTTCTGATTTGCGCCAACTCATCGGTTGAAAGCTTTGCTACATTTTCACCATCTAAAATATAATCGCCCGAATCGGGAACATCCAAGCAGCCTAAAATATTCATTAAAGTCGACTTTCCGCTCCCAGATGAGCCGATCAAGGCAACCATATCTCCGGCCGTGATTTGAAGGTTGATTTCGTTAAGAACTATTATTTTTTTTTCGTCGAGATCGTAGCTCTTTATTAAATTTTTTGTTTCTAAAATATTTGTACTCATAATTGACTCAGCGCATACTGCCTCCGTATCTACGAGAGGAGTTTGCAAAACCACCTTTTTGCTCTCCACCACCCTCTTTCTTCCAGCGGCTTTTATCGGGTTGTTTGGATTGTAATATTATTTTCTGGCCTTCTTCTAAACCGGCAACAATTTCAATTCGCTCTCCATCAGTGATTCCGGTTTTTACTAATTTAAGCTTTGGTTTCTTGCCGCCACTTTTTTTGTTGCCTTCAGCCAACTTCACGAAGTCACGATCGTTACGCTTTATGACAGCTTCCACTGGAACAAGTAAAACATCATCTTTATCCTCGATGATAATCTCGACATTGGTTGTCATTTCGGGCTTTAGCTTTTCTTTGGCAATGCCCAACATAAGAATCTTTACATCAAAAGTAACAACATTAGCCTCATTCAGACCCTTAGTTCCAATTTGAACAACTTTGCCTTCAAATTCCTCACCCGGAAAAGAATCCGCTGTAACCTTAACTTTTTGATCCAGTTTGATCTTGCCAATGTCGCTCTCATCAACCGAAGCAATAGTAAAAATCTCCGAGAGATCGGCAACCGTCATTAGGACTGTGCCTCCACTAACGTTATTAATTCCGGAAGAGACAATTAAACCAATTTGCGCCGGACGAGAAGTAACCACACCCGCAATAGGAGAAAAGATCTTCGTCTCAGAGAGCCGCTGCTGAGCATTAAGTAAACCAATGCGACTAGAATCAATATTTGATTTTGCCGCCTGAACTTCTTCTTGCTGAACTTTTAGGTTTAACTCTTCGGTTTTGAGTTCTTTTAGACGGACTTTGGAAGTTTGCAAATTGCTCGCGGCTTGGGCTTGCTCAGTGGTAGAAATTTCAAATTCTTCTTTACTGATAAAGTCTTGGTCGAAGAGTTTCTTTTGGCGGTTAAACTTGGCTTCGGCCTCTTTAGCTTTGGTTTCAGCGGCGCTAATGTTTGCTTTAGCTTTTTCAATCTCGGTTTGAAGATTTAGCTGAGAGATTTTTGAATTGAGCCGCGCCTGGCTAAGTTTGCTTTCTAAAGACGAAAGAGAGGCTTCGGCCTGCGTTACTTGTCTCGTCTCGTCGATTGGATCAAGCTGAACAAGGAGATCACCCTCTTTCACCTTATCGCTTATGTCATAAGGCAGCCGGATAATCTTTCCGCTTGCTTTTGGTTTAATCTCCACCTCAAAGTTAGGAACTACCCGACCGTTGGCGGCTACGATTTCAGTTAGGCTGTCTCTTTTGACAGTCTCAATGGTGATGTTCTTGTTCTTTTCTTTTTCGGCTTGCTGCTTCTTCCAAAAACTAAAAGCAAAACCAGCAAGCACCAAAAGTATTAAAGACCCAATTAAAATTGTCTTTTTATTTTCAGCCAGATGGCTTAGAGTGGCTTTTAACTTTGTTGGTAAATTGTTTTGTGAATTATTCATAATTTATTTATATTTTATTTTTACCTAATTTTTCTTTAACTCGCTTTTCCGGGAAGCAACTTTTGTTTCTAACCCCCTTAAAAGCAAAGTCGGATCAACTTTGCCTAAAGCCTCCAAAAGCCTAATCTGAGCTTTATTAAAATTAGAGATAGCATTCACCAAAGTATTCCGTGCATTGGTAACTTCAAGCTGCGCTTGAACCACTTCCAAACTGGTACTGTAACCCTCTTTGTATCTGGTTCTAGCCAGTCTCAGAGCTTCTTCTGCAGTTTGAAATTGAAGCTCAGAGGTTTTGATTGCATTATAAAAATTTAGGCTATTCAAAAAATTGGTACTCACATTGGTTTCAATAATTCTTTTGTTTTCTCGCGCTTCAAGCTCCTTGTCTTCAATTTCAATTCCTTTAGCTTGAAGCTGAAAAGGAATACTTAAACCAAGATTTTGCAGTAGATTGGCCGTTACCGTGACTCCAACAAATTCATTTCTAATTTGGTCATTGTAGGTATTCCCTGTTGAACCGATAAAAGTCCGCAAGGTTACATCTGGCACAATGCTGGCAACAGTTGCTTTGAATTCGTGTTTAAGACTTTTTAATTCTTGCTCAAGTCTCTGCAAATCAAGGTTTTGAGAATAAGCATTGTTCAACAATTCATTCAGTGAAGAATCTAAGGAAACAAGCTCATTCTTCTCAATCGAAGCGGGAAGTGTTTGCAGGTGAATTTGTGGTTCCAGGTTTAAGCGCTGCAAAAGAGTTTGCTCTGACTGAACGATGGCGGTTTCGGCTTCTATTAAAGCTTGCTTCTGTTGGGCCACAAGATTTTCTGAGCGCATTACATCCAATTTAGTTCCTCGTCCAACCTCATAAAGAGCCTGGCTCAATTTAAGCTGCAACTGAGATTGCTCTATTCCGCTTTGAGCAACCCGTCTTTTGTCTTGGGCTGCTTGGAGATTATAAAATTCTTCAGCCGCTCTGGATAGTTGTTCTTGATAGGTTTCTTTAGATTGAATTTGTCCTGCTTTGCGGCGCTTCCTCTCAGCCAGGATTTGAAAGATTTCTCGACCACCCGGAGAAATAGTCCAATTTAAAGATAATTGGGGCTGTACCGTCTCTCGGGTAAAGCGAACTGTGTTTCCAAAAACCTGGTTTCCCCCTTGGGAACGACTTTGCTGAAAAGTCCCAGTCAAGTCCGGGAGCACAGCAATTTGGGCCTGCCTCAAGCGATTGGTGGCGCCTCTTGCTTGGACATTACCGCGCTTAACCGTTAAGTTTTGCGTTTCTACCAACTTTAAAGCGGCTTCTAAAGTAACAGGAAGTGTTTCTTGTTTTAAATTATTTATTTGGTAAATCTCAGCTGAAAGAGTTTGAGTGGGCGAAGTAGAAGGCAGCTGTTTATTTTCCGCTTGCGGTAGTGAGTTTCTATCTGGGTTTGAAGAATCTTCGAGCGAAGATTTTGGATTTAACTCTTCTTTTTCTTCAGGAACAGAAACACTATTCATAGAAATATCTTTGACTTCATTTGGCTTAGCCAGAGCACTGAGTGGAAGTAATATAATTAAAGCAATTAAAGAAATTTGTTTTGTAAAAGAATTGCTCAAAGATTTTTGGTAATGAATTTACTGTTTTTATGTTATTGCTAATAATAGAAAGTTTAGTTGATATTGAATATTTTTTTTAAGTAAAAGTGAAGCCACTTCCCTGCAATAGTCACTGGAAAAGAAAAATTTAAACATTCAGAGACTGTGTGAAAAATAGCGAGAAGAGTCAAGGCTTGCCTGTGATTATGAAAAACTTGCTTCTTCTGAATCATTAATTTATCTTACGATGATCCGTCTTATGCTCAAAAGAGTTCACCCTTTTTCATTCACTCATATCCTCTTAACTTCAATTGAGAGAATTGCATTATGAACAAGAAAGAATATTTATTCAATGAACTGGAAAATGCACCAAGCCCTTAGAGGTGAAGCAGCTCTAAGGGCTTGATTGACTGAAAGACGAAGAAGAAAAGGCATGGCAAGATTTGTATAGGGTTCAATCATCGTTATTCCTTTTTTCATTCTTCTCAGTTTCTTATTCTGGTACTAACAAAAAATTAATTACGTCTTAACAATGGAAGACTTGTCAATAGCTAACTTGTGAGTATAAAATTCTATTTAGCCAAACATAAGTTGAGGAAAGGTATAAATAAACACAATGAACGCAGTTTCACCAACCGGTCAGCACTTGCCCGCCAGACAATGGACTACAAACTATAACCGTCAACCACAATTAGAATTGGTAGCAACACAAGGAAAAGAAAGAAAGTTAACTCAACAAGAGTGCAACAAGAGATTGGCTACTATTAACAGAGGGGTATCCCAAGCAGAACAAGACCTAAAGTTGACAGGAAGGCGCGATGGACTTGTGGCGAGAGCAGCCGGAAATGATAGATTAAGATCAGCTATAACAGGTGATACTGCTGCGGATAGACAACAAAGAGCAAGTCTAACAGCATCGATAAACCGAGATAATGCTGAAGCGAGAGGACTTACTGCTAAAATCAACAGAGCTTCAGTGCTAATTGAAACTGCCAGGAATAATCGAGAAGATTTATTTACACAACATGAAGAGTGTATTCCACAAGCTCCAACATTCATTATTAATGAACTTCCAACTACCAATCCTTTTAATTCGCAACTAGGTTACAATCAGCTCTTTGCAAAAGCACCTGCAAGCCCTTCACCTACCCCCTCCCCTGAACCAAGTCCAGACCCATGTACTATTCCAGGTGCAGGGCTTGGCTGTGATGATTATATTAGGCCTGAATTCGGAGTTATAAAGGGATTATTTAACGGTATAAATTTCACAGATCAAGCAATTGGGCTAGGTTTAGTAACAGCCTAATAATTGTGACATTCTAATACTGTATTCAAAAAAAAGGGGGGCTTATTAAGAGTTACCTCCTTTTTTTTATAGGTTACAAGAAAACTCAAGCAATGAGGTAAAATCCCAGCTCCAACCCCTTTAGCAGGGGAAATTTATCTAATCGTTTAGCTCCTCCGTCAAGGACGATCTGCGCGTGGCAGACTTGGAGGCGGGAAAGGTGCTAACAGCACCACCACCCAAAAAAGGTTTAATATAACGTGTACAAGTTTGCAGAAACAGTTTTTCAAATTGTGTTAGCAGTCCGCTTTTACCTTTGGCCCATTTAATGATTGGTTTCGCTTTTTTAATGTCTAAAAGCATTATGTTTTAAATCCTTTGGATAAGCTGATTGCCTCTGCCAGCACTTTAGAAAGGAGTTTATGCTTGAGTCGATGGTTGTAAGGATTAAACAATCTCATCATTTGTATGTCATTGAGACAGATTAAGAAGCTGTGAGAAGATTAATAATTTGTCTTATATTACCCCCTTAGGCTTCAACGTCCCCCCTTACAGGGCCGCTCAAAAAATTCTTAAAGTTACCTTCTCAAGGGATTTAGGGGTTTAAAAAATCACCAAAATAATTTCCACACAAGCTCTCATCGTGTAGCGGCTCAGCATGCTGAGCCCGAAATCTCACAGAATTCTTTAGAATCTATCTTTGTAGGAGCGGGTTTCAAACCTGTCCCTGCTAATGCTCCGATAACAGATACCTAAACAAAAAACAAAAATCAAAGCTCAAAAATTTTCTACGATGATAAAATCCAAATATCGTTTACCTTAAAATCACATAATGCTAGGCAAAAAAATCGAAGTTGGAGACAAAGCTCCTAGTTTTAAATCGATAGCAGTCGGTGGAGAATACGGGCCAGAGGGCAAAGAAGTAAGTTTGGATGATTTTAAAGGCAAAAATTTAGTTTTATATTTTTACCCCAAAGACGATACTCCCGGTTGCACAAAACAAGCTTGTGGACTACGAGATAACTGGAAAACTCTTCAATCGAAAGCAGCCATTTTTGGTGTAAGTATTGATTCAGTGGCAAAGCACAATAAGTTTATTGAAAAATACGAGCTTCCATTCGCGCTTTTGAGTGATGAAGATAAATCTTTGGTCGAAGCTTTTGGCGTTTGGGTGGAAAAAAGCATGTATGGCAAAAAGTACATGGGAACCGAAAGAACAACCTTTGTAATTAGCCCAGACGGAAAAATAAAAGCTATCTTCCCAAAAGTCAAGCCGGATGAGCATGTT
>JANRMG010000174.1:0-1945 GCA_033761855.1 Candidatus Caenarcanales bacterium | reverse complement strand
ATTAATTGGACTGTTAAAGAAATTTCTGGCAAAAGATAAATAACCCTATGTCCTCTTGCCAAGACTTGTTTGGCTGCCGAAAAATAAATCTCGGTTTTACCTGAACCGGTTACGCCATGAATTAAAAGCTTTTTAAAGATTTTTGCATCCAAATATTTTTTTACTTCGGCAAATACCAAGCTCTGCTCCGAATTAAGAATTATCTTTCTTGACTCTTGGGGAGAGCTTATAACTTTTTTACGGCCTTTTTTTACGCCTTTTTTTTCAAAAGTTTCTTTAACTAAAACACCCTTCTTTAGCAACGAGCGAATGCTTACCGATAAATTTTTATTTTTGACTTTCTGTTTTATATAGCTCAAGGAGAGGTTTTTTGCTGAAGCGCTATTAAACAGCTCAACAATTTTATATTCATCAAACGAGGTTTCATGCTTTAACTCGTCGATTTTTAAATCTTCAGGCAAAAAATATTTTTCCTGAAAAGTGCCAAACAGACTGATTGGAAGAGTACCTTTGAGTGTTGTCCATAAATCACAACAAAAAAATTCACTCATCCAGTTTAAAAATTTTAAGTAGCTTCCGCTGACTATTTGAGGATGAAGAATTTTGTTAATCGGTTTAAGAGCAAAATCTCCGGTAAAAATCTTGAATTCTAATTTGTCTCTTTCCTCAACCGAGAATACAAGCCCACGAGTAAACTTTTTTCCAAAGGGAACTATAACTAATGCACCAACTTTTAATTCATTGGCAAAGGGGTCAGGTACTAGATAACTAAAAGAATTTTTCTCGGATTCTTTATAAGTATTTTCTACTAAAATTTCGGCAATTAATAATTTCTGCGAACCACTTACAGTATTTTGGTGGAATTTTTCGCTTTGAAGACCAGCTTTAGATGAAGCGTTATCAGAATGTGTTGAAGTTGAATTTATTCTCATAACGCTTAGCTAAAAATTCTAATTTTTGGCTGGTATTTTTGCTGACTTGGAGGGCTTTTTGAAGGGCTTTAAAGAATCTCTTTGCTCAGCTGTTAAAAAACGAGAAAGTTCATACTGATAACGCAACTTTACTAAGTTCTCTTGCTGCTTAAGTTGAAAAAGCTCTTGATTTATTTTTTCAAGGGCATTTATATCAATTGAATTATTTGAAAGCTCACTTTGTAACTCTTGATTTTTTGCCTTAATTTGAGGTTTTAATGCTTTTAATTCATCACGTTGTCTGTCTTTAACCGCTTTTACCTGGGCTTGCAGTTCTGGAGAAAGTGAAGAAGAATTAGCCGCTGGTTTTAAAGGCTTAGAATATTTTTCACGATAGTCACGTTCATCATCAACTGGTTTGTTACTTTTAATAGTGACTTCCGAAAAAGCCGATCCAGTGAATAAAGAGAGAGCTAAAAAACTTAAAACCAATCTATAAATCATAAGATGTGCTCCAATTATTAGACGAAAGCCTACTAAACAAAAGTTTATTCTAGCCTTAAATTAAAACCTTAGCAAATTATTAAGATTGCAATTGAAGGATCAGTTAAAAAACCGATTTAGAGCTTAGATGCAACGAGTTTAGTTAAATCAACTACTCGGTTTGAGTAACCCCATTCGTTGTCATACCAGCTAACTAACTTAAAGAATCTGCTGTTTAATTCAATACCCGACCCTTTGTCAAAGATGCTTGAAAGCTGGTCGCCCATAAAGTCTGAAGAAACAACTTCGTCTTCTGTATAACCCAAAACACCATTTAAGTATGTCTCGCTGGCTTTTTTCATTAAAGAAGAAATTTCTGCATAACTAGTTTCTTTTACGGTTCTAACTGTTAAATCCACCACAGAAACAGTAGGAGTTGGAACACGGAAAGACATACCGGTGATTTTGCCTTTAACCTCTGGAATAGCTAATCCGACAGCTTTAGCCGCTCCGGTTGTGGATGGAATAATGTTAATCGCAGCAGCTCTTCC
>JANRMG010000173.1:0-7249 GCA_033761855.1 Candidatus Caenarcanales bacterium | reverse complement strand
CAAAAAACAACTTTTAACAAACCTTCAACTTCTCCAAACCATTTATCTGTTCAAGGAAATCAAGACGGAAAGATTTATTACAAAAACTTTTTACCAGAGAAAAAACTTTCAACTGGCTCTTTAGAAAGCTTAGTTCTTGCGGGACAGCCTCAAGAGCATACTTTAGCCGTAAAACCAAGACAAATAATTGTCTTCCAAAGTGATTTTTATACTTTAAATGAAGCTTTAAATGAATTTACTAATAAATTAAGACAGCTTGGCTTCGATAGAATTAGTGTGCCAATCAATGATTACAAACGTGGAGGTGCAACTGTGATTCAGGCTTTGAATAATCAAGGTCGCCAAATTTATGTTTCCTTTAAAACAGCAAAAGAGATGAAAAGAACAGGTTGGAGAATAGAGATTTATTAACTAATGGTGCGGATTTTTAAAAGACGTAGAAACAAGAGATGGTAAGAGATCTAGGAAAAACAAAAGAATATCATTTTAGAAAATTTTAAAAGGGATGTTACAAGGGGCTTACCGCCAGCCCACTATTATCTTTTGGGCATCCCCGCTCCCGCGTCGCGACGACCCGAACCCTCTATTTCGAACCCTCTATTTCTCTGGAGGTACATCCGGCCAATGCGCCTTCCAGAATCAGGATTCTTATCGGCGCATTTCGTTGCTGTTAGCCACTTTTGCAATATGTCAAACACGCACTATTAGTTATTAATAAAAAATGATTCTAGTTTGTATTACAAAAGTAAGTTAATCATATTTAGTAAAACCCTATTAACAAAGTCTAAATAACTTTATTCTTTAAAAATCTAAGATTTGATGGAAAATAGTAATTAGTTAAACCAAACCCCTAATAAACCCCTTCGGAGGTTCAAATGTCCAATAACAATAACGGTAATCCACTTTTCACTGGTCTATTGCTCGGTGTTATTGCAGGGGTGGTAACCACAATGCTTTATACACCAAAGCCTGGAAAAGAAGTCCGTAATGATATTCAAGGAAAGATCGATGAACTTCCTGATGAGGCTAATAAATTACTTGATGATATTAGAGATTTATACAATAAATCGGCTGAGCTGTTAATTAGTGTTAGTAAAGAGCAATGCAGTCGCTTAAGTAACGCTCTGAATGAAGCTGAGAAAACCGTTAAAAGCAAGATGGGGAAGTCCAGCGATGAACAGTGAAGTTTTAGAAATTATTGCGGTTGTTTCTCTTACCATTCTTGCAATTAGCTTATTGATAGTGGTAGTTGCAGTGGTACCTATACTTTCTCAAGCCTCTAAACTTTTGTCTTCGGTAGACGAAACGGTAAAAGCTTTAAACACTCGCATAATGCCTAATCTCGCGGATTTATCGGATATTTTGGGCAAGACCAAAAAGATGGTAGATCAAGGTCAAAACTTAACCACAAAGGTCGGCCAAACGGCTTCTGCGATTAGTGAAGGTATAAAAAAAGGAATAAATACTTACCTCAATAAAGGCAAAAGCAGCTAATAAACAGCGTTCTTTAGCGTTTACATGTGGTATAGATTAGATATAAAAACAAATCTTTTGTAATGTTAATAAAGAAAGCTTTAGTTAATGAGTTGATTAACAAATAAATTAAAGCTTTAAGAAAAAACAATTTTTAGTCTTATCTATAAAATTGTTATTAAAATATTTAGTATGAGATTTGTTCAATTCACTTCAACAAATTAATTTCAATAAAGGAGCTGAAAATGAGTAAAAATGAAAATGGATTTGGTGATTTCCTCGGTGGTTTTTTATTAGGCTCTGTTGTGGGAGCAGCCATTGCCGCTTTAACAACTCCTTATTCTGGCGAAGAAGCAAAAAAAGAAGCAGAAAGCCTGTATAAAAAGGGCCTTGAAAAGAGCGAAGAATTTAAACATAAAGCAGAAGAATCTCTCACTGAGCTTTCTGCATCAGCTAAGTTAAGAGCTACAGGTGTAATTGGTAAACTTAAAGATAAAGCTAGCAGCATTGCTAATAGATTTGACGAATTAACTAATAAAGGTGCAGGCGTTTTAATAGAAGATGAAATTGTCTAAATTCTTTGTTTTTTTCTTAGTACTCAATTTGCAACTTCCACTTTGGTCTCAATCGGAATTTAGTTCGGACCCGATTGGAGAAGCAACCTCAAGTTTCTCTCTTGAAAGCAAATCCACTTCGGTACTAAAGGGAACTAAATTAAAACTAGTAGTTGAAAATGGGGTTGAAGCTACCAAAAGCCTCCCCGGAACTATTTTTGTTTCTCGGGTTATTGACTCAGCCTACCAGAGCGATACAAACTCTCTTTTAATTCCAAAAGGCAGTTGGGTAACTGGAGTAGTTACTGATGTAAAGCAACCAGGCAGATTTAGTAAATCTGGTAAGCTTTCTCTACAGCTTGATTATTTGACTACTTTGACGGGTGATTTGTATCCACTCAATGCAGTTATTTCATTCGAGCAAGGTAAGGTCAACAACGAAGGTCAGTTAGACCCCCAAACTGGTTTTAAAGATAAGGCTTTACAACCAACGAGAAAACTACTTTCAAGTGATACAGGACAGATAGTGTCGATAGCGACTTTGGGACTTCCGGTTGTAGTTACGCTTTTGGGTGGTTCGGCTAAAGCCATGATTTCTAAGGGAGATAGCATTGGATTGATTAATGGTGAAACCTTCCAAATTGAGCTTAAGGACAGTGATTTAATGATAAAAAATTGACGCGTCGAGATTTTCTGATAATTCAACAGGCTTCTTTAGCGGTTTTTTATAACCTACTTTTAAGCTGGCTGCCTCCGGCTCCCATTTTGTGTTTTTTAGGAAGCGGCTTTGCCGCCAGAGCGCTTCTAAAGAAATTCACTGAAAAGAATGAACAGCTAAAACAAAGCGACAAATTTTTGTTTAATACAATTGCATGTATCGGCTCTGGACTTGTTGTTGGCTTTGTATTTTTAATAACTTTGGTTATTGTTCTCAAAACTCCTCTTCCAGACGATTGGCTCAAGTTCCAAGCTTTAGATAATTTGGTAAGACATTCGGCAATATTTAAGATTCAAATTTATGTTTTTGCCTTCCTTCTTTCGATGGGCAGTTCGCTGGTGGGTTCTATTATTGCTTTTAAAAGTGGTTATGGCCAAAATAAAATAAGTGAAACCGAGTTTTTAAATAAGCTTTCTAATCAGGAATTGGCTAATTATGGTGATTAAGCTTAACTTTTCAAACACTTTTCCATTATTTCTTCTCTAATTTCTTCATTGAATTTAGTATCAGTTTTATACTCTTCAATTGCAAGCTTTACATTTTCAACCTTCTTTTGGTCAGAAGGATCGATTCCATATTTTTTCATGATGCTTAAGCTTTCTTGAGCGAATTGAGGAACAGTTAGATTTTTACCTTTAGTGGCCATTAAACAAGCCATATCAACCGTTAATCCTTTTACAGTGGAGCGTGGCACTCCATGTTTTACCTCTTCTTTAGGAGAACAAGAAGCTAATAGAAACATTCCAGCGCAGGAAATTAAAAAGCTTTTAAGCATAATTCCACCATTTAATACGATGAATATATGCCTCTATTGAGCTTGAAGCCTTTTTAGTTATAGTAAATTCATTTCTTAATTGGTAATGTCATAAAGAAAATGGTTAATTCCCCTAAATTTTCTGAAAATTAACTCTTCAGACTTTTGAGAGCTTCTTGCGTTCTTTGCATATTTAAAAAAATTTGTTTCCAATTTGGATGAACCTTATTCCAGGCCGCTTGTATGTGCTCTGTAGTAACGCTCTGTCCTCCGAAGGCGACTTCAGCGTAGATTTGTGGATAATTTACGTTTATATCCGTTTTTTCGAGCATATAAATATTGTACATACTTGATAGTTTTAAAGTCCAGATTCAGAATTTTTTACTGCTTTTTCATCTTTAGCTTTAACCTCAATAGTCCGGGTTGGAAATGGAATAATAATTCCTTCTTGTTTATAACGCTTTTGTAGTCGTTTAATAAATTCGTGGATTATTAAAAATTGGCTGTCATAATCTTTGGCACGAAGAATAACCGAAAAGTTAATTGCAAAATCCCCGAAGCCGTTGTAGCGAATGAAGGGAGAAAAATCCGGGACGGCACCTTCCACTTCTTTCATTATTTGCTTTGCAACATCGATGGTGACTTTTTCTACAAAATCTAAATCACTTTCGTAAGACACACCAATTTTTACAGATAAAGAAAGCTCCGATTCAGGAAAGTCGTAATTTCTAATTACTGCCGAAGAAATATTTTTATTAGGAACAATAACCAAATTGTTAGACGGATCGCGGATTATTGTTGTCCTCCAGCCTATATCGCTAACGCAACCAGAAACGTTAGAATCCTTGGATTCTAAAGAGATCAAATGTCCGGGCTTTATTTGCTTGGAAATTAAAATCTGCATTCCAGCGAATAAATTAGAAAGTGTTTCCTGAAGAGCCAGAGAGACTGCTAAACCTCCAATTCCTAAAGCTGTAACAATTGGAGTAATTGAAATCCCAAGCGAATTGACAATAACTAAAAAACCAATTAAATAAATAAGTACTTTAGAAATATTATTCAAAATGGTTGCCGAAGGAATAACTCCTGATGAGCTGGTTGAGTTTATAGAAATAAATCTTCCGGCAACGCTAGCAGTGAATGCAGTAATTAAAATTATTGTGAAAGCCAAAAGTGTTTTATTTAAATTGGCAACCGTCTTAATCGGCAGCGGAAGCTCTTTGGCGGCAAAGAAAATACCGACAACTAAAGTTAAGAGTATGAACTTGCCTTTTACTGCTCTAAGAAGCAAAGCCAAATAGTTCCACTCATTTTGTGTCGCATGCTTAAGAAGATTTTTGAAGATTAGTTTTTCGACGACTATGCCTGCAATAAGGCTCGCAACAAGTATTAGTAAAGCTTCTAAATCAATTAAAAAAAACATATCTGATAATCTAAACTCTCAAAAGTATAAAGCAAACGTCATACACAAGGAAAATTGTTGATTTAAACCTTAACTTTATTTTTAACCATTCCACCGCTAGCTTCAGTGAGGGGTGTTGTGACAATAAAAGCTCCAGCATCAATCTCTTTAACTATGCTTTTAATCTTTGGAACCTCCAAACGTGTGACTACACAAAAAAGAATTTCCTTCTCATCATTTGAAAAGCCTCCTTTGCCTTTATAGACTGTTACTCCCCTCTCTGTTTCGTTTATGATGGCTTGCCTTATTTGTTCACTTTGAGAGGAAATTATACTTATTCCGTTAAAGCCTTCCAGACCGTGAATAATGAAATCAGCCGTTTTAGAAGCCGAAAAATAAGTTAGCACCGAATAAAGTGCTGGCTCTAAACCCAGAACCAAAGCTCCAACCCCAAAGATAAAAATATTCATTACCAAAATTACATCGCCAACTGTAACCCCCACTTTGCGACTAAGTACTAAAGCTAATATTTCGGTTCCGTCTAATACAGAGCTTCCTCTAATGGACAAACCAATACCCGCTCCCAAAAAGACTCCTCCAAACACCGAAGCTAAGAGTTTGTCGTGAGTAACAATTGGATATTTTACTAAAGCCAAAACTATAGCGAGAATTGTAATTGTAAAAGCGCTTGCAGTAGCAAAAGTGCGACTAAATTTGTTTAAACCAAATAAAATAAAAGGTGCATTAAAAATTACAATTAGTAAAGAAAGATTGATTCCACTAATTTTAGAAACAAGCATTGAGAGACCCGTTACACCTCCATCAATAAAATGATTTGGTATAAGAAATCCCTTAATTCCTAAACCCGCCAAAAAGACACCCAAACAAATGAGTATTAATTTTTTACTGAGAATGTAAAGATTAGTTTTTGACTTAGGCATTTGGAGACGTTTTTAATTGATCTAAATTTATTTATTCATCTTAAATCAGTATTCTCAAAAATTCCTAATAAAGAAATTAACACTTTGGATAAGTTTATTAAAAATCAATAAGGGTATTTTTAATATATGTACAAAATTAGAACTTGCTAATATTCATGGTTATTATTAAAGACCATTTTTTAGAAAACCTAACAGAATATGTTCCTAGCCGATTAAATGCGCCTAAAGATAAAAGCGAATTGGTTCTAAAGGGCAAAAATATAATTAAGCTTAGCAACAACGAAAACCCACTTGGAAGTTCACCCAAAGCAGCAAAAGCAATTCAAGATTATTTAAATCAAGAAGCTAAATCTCAAAATACTTTCTCTGTTTATCCTGATCAATATTCGACAGCTTTAATACTCGCTCTGAAAAAAAAGCATAAAGAAATAGGTTCGGCCGAAGTCATAATTGGTAACGGTTTGAACAGTATCATAGAAACTATTACTCGTTTATTTTTAAGACCTGGGGACAAAGCACTTCTTCACATCCCAACTTATCAATATTTTGAAGTCGCCGTTAATTCCGCCTACGGCGAAACAGTTTTTGTTCAAACAAATGCAAGTAATGGTTTTACTCTTGATGTCGATGAGTTCATTGCACAAATCACAAAGGAAGTAAAACTTATTTTTCTTTGTAATCCCAACAATCCAACCGGTAACATAATGAGTTGCGAGCAAATTGAAAAAGTAATTAAAGCTGCCCAAGAGGTTGGAGCATTTGTTTATTTAGATGAAACATATATTGAGTTTGCATCCGAAGCTTCCACTTACATCGGTAAAGTCAAAGAACATCACAATTTGATTGTCGGAAGAACTTTTTCTAAAGCTTACGGGCTTGCTTCTCTTAGAGTTGGTTGGGCTGTAATTCCCAAAGAAATTCTTCATTATTTTCGTAAAATACAGGTTCCTTTTCCGGTCTCTATTCTCTCTATAATTGGTGCAGAAGCGGCTTTAACAGATGAAGATTTTATAAAAGAAACGGTTGAAAATAACCGAAAAGGACACCTTTATTATTCAACGGAACTCTTTAAATTGGGTGTTAAATCAATCTCTAGCCATAGTAATTTCTTTTGTATTTTTGCAGGCGAGAAGTTTCATTTCAAAGCTACGGAACTTTGTGCTTACTTGCTACAAAACGGAGTTGTGATTAGAAATGTCAGTTCCTTTAGAGCTGCTCCCATAGAGATGGCAAGAATCACAATTGGAAAGCCAGAAAATAATGAAAGATTGCTTCAAATACTTTCGGAAAAAATTAGAGGTTAGATTTTTAACTTGTACACGGTATTTAATTCTTGGAATTGCATATGCGAGAAAATATTCTGAAATCATCATTAAATATGGTTCATGTTTCTTTTTCCCAATTAAT
>JANRMG010000172.1:0-5831 GCA_033761855.1 Candidatus Caenarcanales bacterium | reverse complement strand
GTTTTTAGTTTTAGCAAAGGCCGAATGTTCGGTGAACTTCCCATGGCGAATTCATCCAAATTAGTTTTGCCTAAGCAAAAAGCACCAGCTTCCCAAAGCTTGCTTGTAATGGTTGCTTCGTAGGGTGCAACAAAGTTTTCCAGAAGTTTGCTGGAGCAAGTTGTTTTGGTACCTTTAACGCAAATATTGTCTTTAACAGCGATTGGCACACCCGCCAGAGGAAAACTCTTGCCCTTTGCAATTTCTTCGTCCACTTTTTTAGCTTGTTCCAGAGCTAGTTCTGGGGCAAGACAATTAAAAGCATTAACTTTAGGATTTAATTCTTCCGCCCTTTTTAAAAAATATTTGGCAACTTCAACAGCAGTAATTTGCTTTTTGTTTACCAGTTCAGCGATTTCGCGGGCTTTTTTAAGATGTAAATCTTTCATAATTATCCTGTTAAGATGCGTAAAAACATAACATGTTAGAAGCAAATTCGTCAGGGGAAAGAAAAGTTAAAAGTGCAAAAAATTTTTTATTATGAAAAATTGGCTTGATTTCTTCTTCATCATGCCGCCTTGGATGATTTATCTATCTTTTTTTATTCAACTTGTTGCTTTAACTTATTTAAATTCATTGGCTTCTTCCTCTTTTTATTCAACAAATAGTTCTTCAGAACCAACTTTATTTTTTGATATCTTCTCAGCAATTTTCTACTTAATTTTTTTTCAAATGGCTTTGACAGCTGGTATTACTATTCATTTCAGGGGTTTTATTCCACTAATTAAAAAACTTACAAAAGTAGAAAAAGATAAGCTCTGGAAATGCTCACTTTATCTACAAAACCTACTTCTTGTATCTGCTAGCTTAATTGACTTGCTTTTAAAGTATTTTAAACCCGAAGTTGTAAAGAAATTTTATGAAAACGGGTCTATTTTTATCTTTTTTTGATACCAGTACTTTTTTTGCTCAATTTAGCTTTGCTTTTCCTTCTCGCGAAGCTTTACTCCAATCAAAATTTGCAAAATAACATTAAACCAAACCCTTAATTCTAAACATTAACAAAGCACCCGCAATCGCCACATTGAGAGACTCAACAACTTCTTCGTTCTCCATTGGGATCTTCAAATCAACAATTTTCCGCTCCGTTCTTAGTTTTTCTATCCAGTTGCTTTCAATCCCGCCTCCCTCGTTGCCGAGGATTAGACAAGGTTTTTTTGTTTCTTTAAAGTTGTATTCGTTAGCCGCTACCGAATTGTGAGAAGAAGTTGTAAAAATTTCGAAGGAATTATTTTGTAAAATAGGAATAAGCTCTTCTAGACTGATTTTACAATAAATATTGGCTAAAGCCAAAGCTCCGGCACTGGCTCTCACCACTTTGGGACTGTATGGATCGACGGTGCCTTTGAGGCAAATTATATCTTTCCATCCGGAGGCAATAGCTGTTCGGATGATGGTTCCCAAATTCCCCGGGTCTTGGATTCGGTCGAGAATTAAGACTGAATCGGTTTTTTCGATATTTTCATTTTTTTGTTCCGGCCTCTCGAAGATGGCAATTAACCTTTGTGGGGTTTCAACGTCGCTTAACTCTTTCCAAAGTTTTTTAGAGAAGATATATGCTTTCTCTGCCAGTTTGTCACCCTCTAACCCCCTTGACAGGGGGAACAAACTCAGAGAGCCCCCTTGCCTGTCAAGGTGAGGGGGTTGGGGGAGAGGTGATTCATCTTCATAACTAAAAAAAGCAAAAGGCACAAATTTCTTTAAAAAGCTCAGGATGTGCTTTTCGCCTTCGGCGATAAAATATTTATCTCTTTCTTTTTTGCCTTCTTTGATTGAAGTAATTAATTTGAACCATTGATTACCTTTGCTTTGGATGATGGTTTGAGGCGAATTCGCAGGCTTTTCCATAAGAATTTGTGAAGAATTAGGGAAATGGCTAAAAAAATGTATTTTGGGTTAGCTGATTGTGTTTATAATTATGGGTCTAAAGTTATTAGAAATGGTTCTTAGATTTACAAACTAAATTTAAGAGCAGTAATTCCGCAAGTTCAGACCACAGAAGAGTTTCCAAAAACTTATCTAGTACTGAGACTGCAAAATTAAAATAGCAGCTAGAAATTTTGAAAGGTACAAAGCAGTTGAGACATTTATTTACATCTGAATCGGTTACTGAAGGCCATCCAGACAAAGTCTGCGACCAAATCTCCGATGCAATTTTAGATGCCATTTTAACTCAAGACCCAGAGGCAAGAGTTGCCTGCGAAACTTTGGCAGCAACAGGATTAGTGGTGATTAGCGGAGAGATTACAACAACCGCTCAGGTTAACTATGCTGATGTTGCTCGTAATACCATTGCTGAAATCGGTTATACAGACCCAACCATGGGTTTTTCAAATGAGACTTGCTCGGTACTCGTTGCAATTAATAAACAGTCTCCTGACATCTCTCAAGGGGTTACTCAATCCCTCGAAGTGCGTACTCACCAAAGTGATGAAAAAGATTTAGCTAGTTCTATAGGGGCTGGAGACCAAGGACTGATGTTTGGTTTTGCCTGTACCGAAACCCCAGAGTTAATGCCTTTACCGGTAGCAATTGCTCATCGCTTGGCTCTTCGCCTAACCGAAGTCCGCAAAGACGGAACTCTTAAATATTTAAGACCTGATGGCAAAACCCAAGTAACCGTTGAGTATGAAGACAATCAGCCTGTGCGTTTGGATACTATTTTAATTTCCACTCAGCACGAAGAAGATGCCACTGTTGAGCAAATTCGCAAAGATTTAATTACTCATGTTATAGAGCCTGTTCTGGAACGCTACACTCTTGGACTTGATGATAAGACAAAAATTATTATCAATCCTTCTGGGCGTTTTGTAATTGGTGGCCCTCACGGAGACGCTGGTTTGACTGGCCGTAAAGTGATTGTAGATACTTACGGTGGCTATGCTAGACACGGAGGCGGAGCTTTTTCGGGTAAAGATCCAACCAAGGTAGACCGTTCGGCCGCTTATGCTGCGCGTTACATTGCTAAAAACATTGTAGCGGCAGGTCTTGCTAAAAATTGTGAAATCCAGATTTCTTATGCTATAGGGATGGCTCATCCAGTGTCAGTGTCAGTGTTTACGCAGGGAACTGGACTCTTGTCCGATCAAGATCTTTCCAAGCTTATAATGGAGCATTTTGATTTAAGACCTTGGTCAATTATTCAAAAGTTTGCTTTAAGAAATCTCCCAGCGCAGAGAGCCGGAAACTTCTACCGGAAAGTTGCTTCTTATGGACACTTTGGACGCATTGATATAGAGCTGCCCTGGGAGCAGTTGGATGAAGTGGAAGAGTTAAAGAAAAAATATTCTCTGCTTCTTGAATCTCAGAAAGCTGCTTTGAGTATGGTTAAGTAAAACACATTTGTACTGATGCAACAGATGTCAAACAGAAACTTTTGAAGCCCAATCCAGTAAGCGGCTTGTTATTTCTTACCATTTAAAAACTTTTTCTGTATGAAGTCCCAGAGCTGTTCAGCGATTTCTTTTTTGGTTGTTTTAGGAAAAATTGTTGGCTCTTCATTCTTTTGGGTTAACAAATACACCTCATTATAATCCGATTGAAAGCCTATATCTGGTTTGGAAATTTCGTTCGCAACAATTAGATCTAACTTTTTGTTTTGCAATTTCTTTTTGGCATTGCTTATCAAATCATCCGACTCAGCCGCAAAACCAATTAATACCTGTCCGGGTTTTTTCAACCGACCAAGAGTTTCAAGAATGTCAGGATTTTTAGTAAGCGGCAAAGTCCAGTCTGAATCAGAGGACTTTTTAACTTTTGACGGGTAAAATTCTATTGGTCTAAAGTCAGAGACGGCCGCCGACATAATTAAAATATGGGCAGTGTCAAAGTACTCTTCTACCGAACGTTGCAACTCATGAGCAGTTTCAACATTAATGATAGTGTAATCTCTTTTTATATCGTTTTGTGTAGTAATTAAAATTACCTTTGCCCCTAATTGATGGGCTGCATCTGCGATTTCGAGCCCCATCTTGCCTGAACTTCGATTACCTATAAACCTGACTGGATCTATGGGTTCGCGGGTACCTCCAGCGGTAATTAAAACCTTCATACCAGCTAAAGGCTTATTAGCACTAGAGTTGCTTTCGATTTTGGCAGGAGAATTAACTGAACCTAAAAGTTCTTTTGCTTTTTCCGCGATCAATTCAACTGGTGCTAATTTTCCAATTCCAATTGTGCGACAGGCCAATTCCCCCTCCACTGGATCAATGAATTGGCAATCGAGTTTATCTTTAAGTTTTTTAATGTTTTCCTGGAGTATTGGATTCTCCCACATTTGTGTATTCATAGCCGGAGCAATCAATATTGGGCCGCGATTGGTACCCGAATATGCGCAGGCAATCGTCGTTAACAAATCATCACAGATGCCATTAGCTATTTTTGCAATTAAATTAGCTGTAGCTGGCGCGAGTAAAAGCAAATCTGCTTCGCGGCAAAGCTCGACGTGAAGAGGCTCAACAATTTCGTAGTTAAATTGGTCTGAATAAACAGGATTGTAAGTAAGAGTTTTAAATGCTAAAGGTGTAATAAATTCTTTTGCCGATTCGGTAAGGACGCTATGGATTTGCGCTCCCTCTTTGGTCAAAAGGGAAGCAAGGTCGCAAGCTTTATAAGCCGCGATTCCGCCTGAAACACCGAGTATTATTTTTTTATTTTCCACAGTTGTCTATATTCAGTTTAGTTTTCTTACTAGGGAATGTCAAAAATTTGAATATCAAAAGAAAAACAAGTATGCCACGCCCAGTCAGGATATAAAAACTAAATTAATTTTGGATATCAATTTCAATTGTTCTTTCAAAGTTATTCTCAGAAATTTTCTTTTGGAGAAAATTCATAGAAATAATTTGTCTATCTTTTAAGTCAAAGATCTTGCTTAAATCTTTGTGCTCCTTAAGATTATTTGCCCATTCAATGCAGATCAATGCTTCATTTACTTCTAAAATTTCTTCAATCTCCTCTGGATCGGGCAATTGCTTATAAAGATCTAAATGATAAACAAGCAAATTCTCGCTTTGATACTCATTTATTTTGGTAAAAGTTGGGCTGTTAACCCTATTTTGTATTCCAAGTTCTTTGGTTAGATGTTGAATAAAAGTCGTTTTTCCGGCCCCCAATTGGCCGTTTAATAAAATAATGGCTGGAAGCTTAAGCTCTTGTCTGAGTTTCCTTGTTAATTGCTCAAGCTCATCAAAATTATTGTTTGGAAAATGTCTTGTGCTCATTGCTGTTTAAATTCTCTCGCTAATTTATTTTATTAAATTCTTTGATTACATTCTCTTGGCGGTCATATTAACTTTATTTCTGCTTTATAATTCTTTCACACTCATCAAAGCTGTCTTCACAACCTAAGAGATCTCTAAAGATATGAGCGATAAAGTAAAAGAAAAAAACAACTCCGCTGCTTCCCTCGCTGAAGTTGCAGTTTTAATGGGCAGCAAATCCGATTGGGAGACAATGAAAGAGGCCTGCAAGATCCTCGAAGAGCTTAAAATAAATTTTATCAAACAAGTTGTCTCAGCTCACCGGACACCGGATTTAATGTTTGAGTTTGCCGACAAAGCCAAAACTCAAGGAATTCAGGTAATCATTGCTGGTGCGGGTGGAGCGGCTCATCTGCCGGGAATGTTGGCATCTAAAACAACTCTTCCTGTTTTGGGTGTACCCATCGAATCAAAGTGTTTAAAAGGTTTGGATTCTTTGCTTTCGATAGTGCAAATGCCAGGTGGTGTTCCTGTGGCTACTCTTGCGATTGGCAAAGCTGGCGCCAAAAACGCCGGTTTGCTCGCGGCCTC
>JANRMG010000171.1:0-2080 GCA_033761855.1 Candidatus Caenarcanales bacterium | reverse complement strand
ATTCGATTTGAAGCTGTGCCCTGGTATCTATTTTGGTGTCTTTAAAAATAAAATTAGCAGGTTTTTGTTTAGCTGCATGACATATTAGTCCCCAGGGCATTTCTTAAAACATTAATTGTAACCATAAACTCGGCGTAGGCTTTGTCATCAATAATACACTTATAGTCTTGCTCACTCAAACAGTTGGGAACGTTGAGGTTGAGTATTAGTTATTGCTGATCTATTGAACGATCCGTCACTGCAACCAAACATTGTTGTAGCTAGAAGAGTAGCAATTGTTCCATGTACTGATTTACCGACAATACGCATTGCTTACGTTTTGCAGTTGAGTTTTATTCCAGGTTAATTGACGGGCTTTGTAAGTATAAAGTCAAAAGAAACAAGTTGAATATAGACAGCCTTCTTTCCTAGGGCTTTTGCCGCCAACTCCAAAAACCCCGTTCTTCTTGGATGTGAGTGTCCCCCAAACGACGTATTTATAAGGTCTTATTTAAGGAACCTCTGAAAAAGTCGGATTTTTTATAATCTTAATTTTGAGAAGTGGCTCCAAAAGTCAAGAATCTTTTGTTCAATTTGAAAATTTTGGAATTAATCAGAGGTTCTTTAACTCTCTCACATCTAAAGATTTTTACTTTATTTCTTCTCTCACCGATTTTGGTATGAGTGGATCGGGAGTAACACCTCTTACTGAAATTACTTTGCCTCTCTCAGGAGTTAAAACCGCGATATTAACTTCATGATCGTTATCTATTGGAAATTCTGGAAAATTAGTTTTAATAGCTTTTTGTGTTAAACCTGCAATATTTGTCATTCGTGCAACTTGATCTTCTCCAACAATATCGGGGCAATGCTTAGCAACACCTTCTAAAACTCGTATACCAAGTCTGGCATTTACAGCAGCTAGTAAATATTTATTAGTGTCAGCAAAGCTATCTGGATTAGTAATACCAAAGAAGACCTCTTCTCCAAGATCTTTATTACCAGTGAATACGCTCATTCCTGAATTCTGTACTTTGGAAAAATTTATACCATTCATTGCCACAGTTAAATCTGTTTTTGGAGTAGCGTTAATTATTGCAATATTCGCAGCAGATGTAACTTGATTACCTGTTTCAAGTTTGAAACCCGCGTTTAAAGTCCTAAGGAAATTGGCACAGTTTAATTGATCAGTTGTTAAAGCTTTTGCATCAGTTGTTAAAGGTTTTACATCAGTTGTTAAAGGTTTTGTAGCAGGTGTACCGCCGCAGCCATAAATATTAGTCGTTACAAAAGCAGTTCCTACTAATGCTATTCCTTTCGCTATTCTGCGTCCACTATTCATTGAGACTTGTCTGTGGGCTGTAGTAGGTAATGTTCTTTGAACCATTGATTTATCCTTTAAAAAACTTTTTTGTTACAAAAGATTAGCAATACAAATCCTAAAATACAACCCAGGTGTTAACATCTTTACAATTTATTAAACTTTAAAGAATGTGACTGAAAGAAGGTGTCTCAGAAAAAACAACTTAGGAAAGACGGTTTAACATAATTTTGGTCATAGCAAGAAAAATCGAGGCTTCAGAGTTATAAGTTTTCATTTTATAATCTTGGGGAAGGGCTGCTGAACATTTCTTCGTTTTTGTAACCTTTTGTTCAAAGCTTCCAGCAAGGGATTTAACTGTTTTCCTGCTTTTTCAGTTTCGGCGATTACTGTTTTTTTTCGAATCCAGTATGACTATCTAATTCCCCTTCCAGACTGGCTTTCAGGAGCATCTTAAATAAAGGGGCCATCACCTCCATCGGGTTTCCTTTTTTACGCTCTCCTCGAATTCTTTGTGGAATTTATGTATATCAAATTTATCTAGTTTCTTTTTTGTTTCTGCTTTCATTTGTCAATTACTTCTCTAATTCTACTTCTATTTTAGAGTTGACACACTTCTTTCAACATTCCCTTTCCACAAGCTTTAACCTGCTGAATATACAATTATACCTTTGTTGTTAGTCCAGACATTATTTCCGCTATTGTCCCTTGACGAATTTTAGCTATTTGTTCTTGAGCGAGAAAACCAGTAGGAAGGGTTAAATATACAACACGGCCATC
>JANRMG010000170.1:0-1744 GCA_033761855.1 Candidatus Caenarcanales bacterium | reverse complement strand
TCAATGACTTCTTCACCAACTCCTAATTCATCTTGTGCTTGTTTTAGAGATTCTTCAGCAACTTGTGGATTCTTTTCATTTTTAACAGCTGAAGTTTCAGTGGGTTCGGAACTACCAAAAAACGATGCCAACCACCAACCTTTAGATTCTGGTTTGTTCACTGCATCTGCTTGTTTTTTTTGTTCTGCTTCGTATCGCTGACGTTCTTCTTCAGCCTTCACAGCAGCGGCTTCTGTTTCTTTTCTCAGACGCTCTTCTTCAGCCTTCTCAGCAACTTCAACTTCTTTTCTCTGACGTTCTTCTTGTATTTTCGTATCTACATTGTTTTCTTTATTCTTCGGTGCATCTTTAGCTTTTGCGTTTCCTTTAGCTTCTTTTTCGCTAGATACTGCTTTATCTTTCGATTCGTCTACGACTTTACCATTTGCATCCTGACCATTTATTTTTACTTTTTTCTGCAAAGGCTGGCCATCACTCACAGAAATTGCTTCGCCAGTTTTCTTTTCAGGCTCAGCAACCGATCCGCGCTTTATACTTGGTTTTGAACGTTCAGGCGTACTTGAAGTGGATGAATTATTGGCACCATTTTCGTCTTCACTCTTTACATCACTAGAAGATTCTTCATCCTGATCTGACTTTACTGGATCAACAGCCTCTTCAGACTCTTCTGCACCCGCTTTAGCAGATTCTGCTAAGTATTTTTTCACTTTTCGTAATTCAATGACTTTTTCATTAATACCATCAAAAACTCGACTCCAATCCCAATAAAATGCCGCTTTAGGCTTTTGTTTTTCTTTGGAATCTGGATCAGTAGCAATTTCAGCAGATAATGCCTTACCTTTTTTATAAGCCACTACAATAGCATTTACAAACCAATAGGCCATATGAAATAAAGGTCCGAAAAATAATATAGGGAGAAAATTGATAAAAAATCGAGCAACACCTGTTTTGGCTGCTTGTTTACGGTAAGTGGATTTGAGTGCCTTTGCATCATTTGCTTTAGCCTCATCACTTAACCAAGAAAATTCTTTGATATCATCGAATTTAACAGGCTTTTTTGCTTTCATTGACGTTACTCCCCAAAGTAATAGAAATTAAAAATTTGTCGTTATTTTGCAGATAACCTGCCTATTCTGCAACACGTAGATTAAGGAAGTATTAATACAAAATAGAGTTTTTAAGTGTCATCCCGGCAAAAGCCGGGATTTGTTAATTATAGAAAATTATTGAATCCAAAATTTTGATCATTTAAAGGCATGTCGTAGTTAGCTTCTTCAGATCCACTTTGAACATCTACACCTTCCTCAACGGTACTTTGCGAATCTTCTTCCTGAACCTGTTTAAAAATATCATCTAGCCCCTGAGTATTTACACGAAAATCTGCAAAAAATTTCGCATTCGACGGTTCTAAAGACTGAGTCACTAAGTTAAAACTCTGACCAGGCATTCCGACTTTAAAACCTTTTGTCTCTTTGAGAAAGCTCTCTACTTTAAGCATGGCTTTGTAAGAACGAAAGACCTTGAAAATCTCTTTTGATGGATTCGTTGGCAAACTTTTATTGAACAATTTAGCGATCAAATAACCTAAATGAAAAAAACCTAGGCTAATAACACCTGAAAGAATGTTAAATATTAAACTTGCAGTCTTATTGTTTGCTTGTCTGGATTGATGCCATGATGCTAAAGCACTATTAATCAAGTTAACTTCATCTTGAGAGATATTCTTTCCTTCAAGTAACTTTAC
>JANRMG010000169.1:0-8395 GCA_033761855.1 Candidatus Caenarcanales bacterium | reverse complement strand
GTATTGGTCTTGCAAATCTGTAAGAACAACATCTGGGCTTCGTCCTTTAGGTTATATTGATGACAATAAAGATCGTCGATTCGACAAAAATACAGAATATAATCCGCTGTTTATTCTTGCCGTTTTAAACCATATTATGCTTGAAGGAATTAAACAATTAAATCTATCAGAAGTTCGGGAAGGAAATCTTGCATTCTACAAAAACAATGAACATGCAGGTGTGGTTGTTAGGATTAACGGACGATTAAAAGTCATGTCATTTAATGGTTTACTTATTAATAACCAATCTAATAATCAATCTACTTATCAATGGAAAATAACAGTTCAATTCTCTGATTTAGATAATAGCTGGATATTTTACAATCCAGACCTTGATCCGATTTCAACACCAACACAAAAGAAAGGAAAAACTTGTACTGTTGATGCTTCAAGAGACAATTTTCCTGGTTCCAATTTAAGAAAATCCCCTAGTACTGATAGTGAAATAATTCTTGTTATCCCTAATAAAAGAGAAGTCACATTCACTAAAACAAGCACTAAAACAAGTGGAGTTTGGCTCTATGTTACTCATAATTCACAAAGTGGCTGGATTCATAGTAAATATTGCACCCAAAAAGTTTCTAGCCATAAGTCAACCGAACAAATTCCAGTTGCTTTTTCTTTCTTGGAAAGAGGAGGAATGGTATTGTTTAATGTACCAGAATCCCCCTTACCCAGTGGAACAAGTCGTACACCAATGGGGGGTATACAAATGATTTCTTCCGGAAAGGGTCTTACGGCGGCTTAAATAATTGTTAAATTCAAATGCTAAAGGCAAATAATTGATATCATCGTCTTTACATTACTAATTGTTCAAACTTGTATGAGTGAAGATCAACCTCCAGTTCAACCCGAAGAACAACCTAAAACCTCAAAATTTCCTTTAATTTCGGTGATTTGGGTAACGTCTTTTGGGTTAATAGCGGGAGGGGGTTTTGTGAGTCAAATTCTAAATCCCTTACCACCTCAACCTGTAGAACCATCACAAACTGAGGCAAGTTCTTCACCATCGTCTGACCAAGGAACTCAGCCTCCGCTAGCACCAAATCCCCCTGTAAATACTCAAGATCTAAACTTAGAACCATTTACAGATAATAATACGCAAACACAAATTAACAATCCTACTCTTTCATCACCACCACCACCTACTCCTTCTTCTTCTTCTCCTCCTCCTCCTCAAGTTGAAACATGCACTGCTGAACAGGATATTGCAGTAAGGTCTGAAGCACGATATACACCTCATGGCGCCAATGATGACACTTACTTAGGTCAAATAACTGCTGGAAATTCTTTACAGGTTGATCCATCGCCGAGAGTCGACCCAAAAAGCGGAATACGATTTTACAGATTAAAAGAGGTTCCTGATGGAATGAAATTAACTAATGGACAACCCTATACTGGAAAAGAAGCTTATGTTGCTGCTAATTTGTGTCTAATCGTTAATCCACAATCAATGAACAGGTCTCCTTTGACTCCGACGGGAACCGCTACCAGACCTCTAATATGGAAAGCGGGCCTCGGTATTAGAGTTGCTTAGAGGCTGTGTAGAAATTGTTTTGGTGATGAATAAATTCACTTTTTTTGACTTCCTAATCACCTGAAAAGGTGACTTGAAGAATTATTTTGAGTGCCCTCCTGAACAAATTTCGGGACAATGGGAGCGGTGAAAGCCTAGGTGGGTGAAAATATGGCAAACTATTATTTTTTACACAGCCTTTAAAGATGGGGTCGAGGGAAACTTATCAGTTCCTGTTCACGGAAACCAAGATCTTAAAAAAGCACTCAAAAAGGATTGATGAAAATTGCCAGTCTCACTGAAGAAGATTTAAATTAATAAAGCTTTATTTCGTATCTCATTAAACCGTGACTAATTCACTCATTTACTCTAAAATGTCTAAATAAGATTTCTTCGAAGAACATTCACGAGTATTATGAAAAACGTTTTATTTCACGCTCCCTCTGGAGCCAAAACTGGCCTAAAAGCCGCTGAACTGTGCAAACTCCTCGCTGAAAAAGCCCAAAACTGCTTTGTGACCGCAGCGGATATTTGCCAAAACGACTCTAATCCTAATTCTGGTAATCCGTGCAAAGTCTCAACTAATCTAACTGAAGAAGATATAGACTCTCTCATCGTAGCTTTTCCCGACCCCATAAATACAAACAACCCCAACGAAATAACCGATAAAGTGCTTACCGAAAGCTTTAAGGTTATTAAAAACTTTGTCCAAGTCCGCATGAAAAAGAAGTTTGGTCAAATTTTATGCTTAATCGACGCTCGGGCTAACGGAATGCCTTATGGCCCAACTCCCCAACCTTTATCACCCCCCAACCGGAATGAGCTGCCGCTCCCGCCTACCGGCGGCCTTGACAGTGGGAGCACAATCGAAAGCCCCCTTGCTTGTCAAACCGCCGAAAGGCAGGATGCTCTGAAGGCGAACGCAAGAGCGTTTAACCAAGAGCTTCATTTGCAAGGTGAGGGGGTTGGGGGAGAGGTGACTTCCAAGGCGGGAGAGGTGATTTTCCTCGCTGCCCAGGGCGGATTAATTGGATTAAGCAAGACTGTTGCCAAAGAATACTCCAAACGCGGTATTATGAATAATGTATTATATATTGACTGGCATGCTGTTCCTCTCTCTGAAGTTGCCGCAAGAGTTGACTCTCTGTTAATAGATTCTCTGTTTAACAGCAATACGAATTTAAATGGTCAAGTGATTGCCTTAGACGGAGGGAAATGGCTATAGAAAGTTGGGCATTAATTAAATGATAGGTTTATGGGGTCCCCAAAATTTAATGAGCAAAAATTTATCACCAATTGATGCCGAGTTTGCAAGCATTTTCTTTAAGCCGATCGCTCATTATCTGGAAAATCCAGAGACGGCTGAAGTAATGGTAAACGCCCACGATGATATCTGGGTGGAAGATGACAAAGGTCTCTGGAAGGCACCCGAAAAATTCTCGCCAGATGCATTAGTGTCAGCGGTAAACAGTTTGGCCCAATACGTTGGCCGTCCGCTCATGGAGAATGTTTTCTCGGTTGACGCTAGAATGCCCGATGGTTCACGTGTTTGTATTGTTTTGCCTCCCATTTCTGGTAAGGATCCAATCTTTGCGATTCGTAAGTTTAAAGAAGTGGTCAGCGATCTTGAGTTTATGGTTAAAAAAAGAACTTTAACCGAAGAGATGGTTTACCTCATTGATAGCTGCGTAAAGATTAAAAAGAACATAATGGTCTCCGGGGGAACCAGCTCTGGTAAAACCACTTTACTTAACTTAATTGCAGCCAAAATTCCCGATAACGAGCGTATCCTTACAATTGAAGACTCTCGCGAATTACAGCTAAAACAAGAACACGTTTTAAGTTTAGAAGCAAGACCAGCCGATAAACATGGAAAGGGTGAGTTCTCGATTAGACAATGTTTAAAATCCACTCTCCGTCTCAGACCCGACCGAATCATTGTAGGGGAAATCCGTTCGGGTGAAGCTTTTGATTTGGTACAGGCTATGAACACTGGGCACGGCGGTTGTATGGGAACGGTTCACGCAAACGCTCCGACTGATACTCTTAGACGTATTGAATCTTTGGCTCTGATGGCCGATGTAGATATGCCATTAATTGCACTTCGTTCTATGATTGCCAGCGCTCTGGATTTAATTATCTGTCCAGCTAGGCTTTCCGATGGTAGTAGAAGAATTGTTCAAATTGCCGAAATTGGCCCGCTCACCGAAAAAGGTGATTACCAAACTTTTGATATTTGTAAATTTGTTAGTACAAAACGCGATAAAAACACCGGAAAGATTGATGGATACTTTGAGTTTACTGGTCACGTGCCAGCTTTCTTCGATATGTTTGAAGCCGAAGGAGTAGATGTCCCCATCGAGTTCTTTAGAAAACGTGTTTCGGGAAGTGTTCCTCCGGAGGCTGTTCCAAAACTCTTGGAAAGAGGCTATGAAGTTCCTGGTTATGCTTTGCCTGAATCCAAAGTTACAAATATTCCCTTCGAGCAAAAACCTTCAGAGCCAATCCAACAACAAGTTCAACAACAGTCTGCACACCAACCGGTGCAAGCTAATGTTCAGGCTCCTGTAGAACCAATTCAGGAAAGCGTTCCCGCTTCAGAACCAATAAAAGATAAAATTCAGTCGGCAATTGCTTCTTTGCCTTTTATGGCGGCTTTTCAGCCTAAAGAAGAAGTTAAACAGGAACAAGTGTTGCCTGTACATCAAGAACAAACTGGAGTATCAGCTTTTAAAGAAGAATCGGAGCAGCCCGTTTTAAACCAAATTACTCCTGATACTTTTCCGGGTAGCTTCCCTCCATTGCAAGAATCTACATCCTTCGAAGAGTTTGAAGCTCCTCTTCAGCCTGGCGTATCCGAACAGCCTTTTGTGCAACCTGTAGCTGAAGACTTTGTTAATAATCCTTCACCAGAAGCTTTTGTTGAAGAGTCTGTAAATCAACCTGAGACCGGATTCCCTCAGTCTCAACACTTCGAAGAGCCTGTTCCACAGGCCTCAGAGGATTTGCCTCATTTCAATCCCAATGCTTTTTCTAATCAGCCTGCTTTACCTCAACAAGTTGTTGAAGAAAAAGCTCACAAACCAAGTATTCTAGAGCGTCTGAGTAAGCTCGGTGGTAACTTAGGTTCTAATACTGAATCTCTGCCCGAAACTCAATATGCTGAGCAAGTTTCTGAGCAACCTTTCGGTCAAGGTTTTCCTCAAAATGAATCTGCACACTCTGAACCTGTTCATTCAGAGCATCTTGATGATCACTTTGAGGTTCAGGAAGTACCTCAGGGAAATGAGTTTGCTAGTAACTTGAATCAAGAGCAATCGTTTACTAATGAAGATTATTCACCAACCGCTATCGTTCAGGATGACTTCCAGATGCCAGCACAGAATTATTCTCAGCCCGAATCTGTTCAGCCTCAACAGCATAGCGGCTTTGATGATTACGCACCATCACCAATAGACTTTGAGGAAGATACTGTCATTAATCCTGGAGGTAATCAGGCTGGCCAATCCTTCTCTCCACAAGCTTCTCAGGCTTTTGCTTCTGAGCAGTCCTCTTTTGATGAGGTGCCTCCACATCCGCAAGAGTTTCCTCAGTTTAATGCTCCCCCGCAGCAGTCCATTCCTTCGGTTGAGTCTCAACAGCCTCATACGGACTCACAAGCAGGTGGTGAAAATAAACAACATGCTGTAATAGCCGAGATTCTTAGAAGAATGAGAGAAAACAAAACTGGAGAGGGTTAATCCCCCACATTCACCATTGGAAGCTAAAGGACAAAGAGTATTGCGCCCTCTTTAATAAAGGGGGCCGAGAATCCATCTACGATTTTATGAATTAGTTTTGTTCGAGGGGGGATTACTAAGCCGTTGCAATCTGGCTTTGGTTGGGATTAACAATAAAACTCGAAAGTACATTTTTCCCAACACCAGCCAAACTAGCCAAATAACCGAGGAGCGGAGTGCCTTCCCAAACTTTATAAGCATCTAATGCTGCAATTCCTTTGGCTAAAAATACATTTCTGGCTTCGAATCCACCGTTGCCTTTTAGGTCTTCAATTATTTGATCAGTTGGAGTATTTAAAATATAAGTTGCCATTTCGGAATCATTCATTCCCATGTTTCTCATGGCAGAAGAAACAACAGCCGTTAATGGACTGTTTGTTAAACCCGATGGATTCATAGGATTAGAGATTTCTTTTTTCATCTCATTAATTAATGCTACAGTCTTCAAGTCTCCTTGAGCGTATATCCCAGCTCTAACTATTGGAGCTGCTAATATTGACAATCCTGCTGGAATCAATCTCATTCCCGGAGGTAATATCTTAGAAAATAAAGTTAAGCCAGCAAAAATACCACCGGTAATTCCAATAGTTGCTAAGTTTTCTTTTATATTTTCTCTTTGAACACTCCATTGATTCTGTACTTTAATGTTTTCTTGTTGCGATTGTCTTGCTATTAATTCTTCTTCGCCGTTTTTTCCGCCAGTACCTGTGTAAATTTCAGGATTTCCGTTTGCATCAAAATCAATTCGTGCTTGCCCCGCATTGCGAGCAGCTAAAGTGTTTCCATTATTAAATGATCTCTCCCGGATTAATTCCCAACTGTCTTTTATACTTTGAATTGGGTTGGGAATTGGCAAAAAGTGATTGATTCCAAGATTAGTTGCAATCAAACTCGCGCCAGTACCAATTAATGCAAATGGAATACCCATTGTTGTATCTTCTTATAAGTAAATTAAATAAAAAAGAAATTTATAAAAGCATATTTATAGCTACAAATTAATAAGGTTTCTAAAGAACAAAATTACACCGTTTATTAGTTAAATTTAATTTCTGTTTTTTTGTATAAATTCGTTTCTGTCATCCTAACGAAGGTGAGGAAATAATCCCCCCCCTCGAACACAACTAATCCGTGAATTCCCCGATAGTTTCTCGGCCCCCTTTAATCTGTGCGTGAGCACGGGTTGCTTCACGGAAGCCGAGAGGCTTTCGGCTAGCTTCATTCTCTTCAGGGGGCGCCTACCTCTTGTTCCTTAGCTTTCAATGGTGGGTGTGGGGGATTAAATCCTGAATCACGTTCAGGATGACAGAAAAAATATCAACGTCATTCCGAGCTTGTCTCAGAATCTATTCAAACTTTGGATAAGTTAAACTCACGAATTATATTATAAAAAGTATCTCTCTGAGCTGCTTTGAAGCCAGCTTTGTTAATTTGATAAATTAGTTCTCGGGTGTTGGATTTGCTATGTTTGGTTCCAGCCGCCGAGACAACGTTTTCTTCCATCATTGTTCCGCCAAAATCATTGGCTCCGTAATGCAAGGCAAGTTGGCCAATTGCAAAGCCCTGTGTAACCCAAGAGGCTTGGATATTCTCAAAATTGTCTAAGAAAATCCGGCTGATGGCCTGTGTTCTTAAATAATCTAAGCCATCTCCAGAACCAAGGTCACCTCCCCCGCCTTGAATCACCTCCCCCGCCTCCTTGACAGGAGGAGCCTTAAAGTTCCCCCTGTCAAGGGGGTTAGGGGGTGACTCCCTCAGTCTTTGAACATCCTTGCTGAGAGGGGTATCTCCCGGTTGAAAAGTCCAGGAAATAAAAGCTCTAAAACCATTAGTTTCGTCTTGAAGCTCTCTAAGACGTTGCATGTGTTCTATTCTTTCGGCATAGGTCTCAACGTGACCGAACATCATGGTGGCAGAGCCATGAATGCCGTTTTGATGAGCAATTTTCATTATTTCCAGCCAGCGTTCGGAGCTTGTTTTAAGAGGGCTTAAAATATCGCGAACCCGTTTAACCAAAATCTCGGCACCGCCTCCGGGCAGGGATTGCCAGCCAGCATTTTTTAATCTAACTATGGTTTCTTCCAGGCTTAAGTTACTTACTTGGGTTATGTGGTCAATCTCCGAAGGAGAAAGAGCATGCAAGGTCACAGAGGGAAAGTCGGAGCGAATTTTTTGAAACAAATCTTCATAATATTCAATTCCCAGTTCGGGGTTGTGGCCGCCTTGAAGCAACAATTGAGTTCCACCAGCTTCGATTAATTCTTTAATCTTATCTTGGATTACTGAGTATTCCAGCTTGTAGACGTTTTTGTCTCCGGGCCAGTAGGCAAAAGCGCAAAAGCGACAGGCAGCCGTACAGGCATTGGTGTAGTTTATATTCCTGTCGCCAACAAAAGTTACGGCTTTGCTGTCCGGGTGAAGCTTGCGGCGGATTTGGTTTGCTGCATCACCGAGTTCATGGAGTGGAGCTTCTCTAAAGAGGATCAAAGCTTCTTCCGAAGAAATTCTTTTGCCAGAAATGGCTTTGGATAAAATTAATTCTGCTTTGGATTCAGTTGTGCTCATTAAATAGTTTTCTTAAAATGTTACTTTAATTTTACTAAAGATATTTTGAAGCTAGCTAATAATTATTTTTTCAAAAACAAATTTAAGGTAAGTCCTCACTGACAGCGAGAATTTTAGAGGGCACACGTAAACCAGTCTCAAAGAGAATCTTCAGCTGAGCGTTGTTATAATTCATAATTGCAGTCTGGTATTCCAGTCTTGCTTCTGTAAGGTCAGTTTGGTCAATGTGGGAAAACTTCATTAAAAAACCAGAGAAATTTAAGTATTATGTACCTTCAATATTAGTTACCCCTTAAAATTTTCCGAATCATAATAATTATTTATTTTGGGGCTATTCATAAGTTCTCAAACTGGTTTTTTTGTTTAAATCTAAGAAAATTTCAATCTTAAAACCTAAAATTAAGAGCTAAACTTAATAAATATATTTGTCTGAAACCTTGTGAAAGTATGTCAATTGCCTCTGAAGAAAAACTAGTTGTTGATAAAGTAGAACAAAGAG
>JANRMG010000168.1:0-2050 GCA_033761855.1 Candidatus Caenarcanales bacterium | reverse complement strand
CCCCGATTACAGCCGAATAGCAACCAAGTTCCCTAAAATGGCCAGGCAGTTTTTCCGCCAGCAGGGAATTCCGGTTGAGATTATTGAATTGAACGGCTCAATCGAAATTGCTCCGCTAACAGGACTAGCTGAAGCCATTGTGGATTTGGTTGCTACGGGAACAACTTTACGGGAGAACGGATTGATTGCGCTGGAAACCATTTCCAAACATTCGGCGCGTTTGATAGCTAACCGGGTAAGCTGGCAATTAAACCATGATTGGATGATTGAATTACTTGCATCACTTTCTAAAAAGCAATAAACTAAGCAAAAAAAATCCTCGAAGATTCTCAAGAATAAACGAGAATTCAATTTGTTTAGACTGCTAAAAGATTAAACTTTCCACCATTTGTGGGTTTCAACCAAGCCATCTGGACAGCCGCTGCATTTGTCTTTTGGCACACATTGTGCTTGAGGTGCACATTTATCGGCTTTAGGAGCGCATTTGTCTTTTGGTGGGCAGCACATTGTTTTCGCTTCTGCTCCAACAAAGGATAAACCAGATACAACTGTAACTAAACAGGAAAGAATAAATAACTTAGATTTCATTTACAAATATCTCCAAAAAGAATTACTAACATTTTAAAACTTACATTTATCAAATCAGAAATTAATTAACCAGAAATTAATTAACCAGAAATTGATTAACCAGAAATTGATTAACAGAAATTGATTAATAAGTTCATATATAAATGTAATCTAAAAAAGATAACTGGACGTAAATAATTGATTAGCAAATTGTATTTGTTTTAGCTTTCAAAGCGGTTATCACCCGCGGGAAATACAGGATAATAGCCTAGAAAACGTGCATAAGAGCACACCGAGCCAACTATATTTAGAATTTGACCCTTTTGAAAATCCCAATCAATTGGTGCCAGAAAATCAATAAAAAAAGTGTATTCGCAAAGTCTTCCCTTGGTTGGCCTTGATTCAATTTTAGTTAGGTTGATTTGCCGTGAGGCAAAGGTCTCTAAAACTTTCATTAATCCACCAGGTTCATCTCGAGGAATTCTAAAGGCCAAAGAACAAAGGTTTTGCTCTGATTTTTGATTGATATTAAAAGAACTTTCTCTTCCAATAAGCCAAAACCGAGTGTAGTTTTCGCTTGAATCATTAATCTGTTTTTCTAAAACTGGAATATTAAACTTTTTGGCCGCTTCCAGCGAGCCAATCGAAGCAATTGTCTTTTGCTCATTTAAATTGAGTTTGGTTAAACTTTCTATCGCCGCTGAGTTGCTTGGAAACTCTTGTTTGTGACAATCTGGGAAATTTTTATTTAAATAATTTTCACACTGGTTAAAAGCCTGATAATGGGCTCTAACTTCTTGGATCTTGCTTTTCTCTCCAAAACTCAAAAGACAATGATCAATCTTTAAGACAAATTCCAGTAAAACTTTTATATCTTCTTTTTGGGTAAGGATTCCATCTAGGGTCTCGGGAACGCTTCCTCCTAGCGAGTTTTCAACAGGAAAAACACCAAAAGCATCTTCGTTGTTCTTGATGAATTCTTTGATCCCAGAGATACTAGCTACTGATTGAAGCTTGTTTGAGGGAAAGAGTTTGGCAATTTCTAAAGCGCAAATATGTGAAAAGGAGCTTTCAGGGCCTAAATAAACAATGTTATTTAATTCTGTCATTAAAACCAAAACTCACCTCTTAAATTGTATATCTCTGAGTTTGTTCTTCTGTTCATCTGTGAGGATGGCTTTTATTTTTTTTCTTGTTTCTTTTCTGCTTTGTGTAAGCTTGCTGTCAGCCAAATTAATTTGGTTACGTAGATTTGCAATTTCCTCGTCAGAAGAGGAGTCTTGATTTAAGAGAGATTTTAATTGTTCTTGTTTAGCGAGTAAATCTTGCTTTAAAGGTTGAGCCTCTTTGGCGTGTTCTTTTCTTATTTTTTCGATTTGTTGTTCTTGTTCTGGACTTAAATTAAGTGAGGCCAAAGCAGCGCTAAAATCATCCACAGAAGATTTGGCAAAGCCAAAAGTGTTAACTAAACAACTAAAAAATG
>JANRMG010000167.1:0-5783 GCA_033761855.1 Candidatus Caenarcanales bacterium | reverse complement strand
AAAGTAGCTAATCACATCAACAAGTTGAATGAAGTAGGAGTGTTCAGAGTTTCTTAAACAAGGATCTTCAATTATGTGTTTTAATCTTAAATTTCGATAACCAGAGTATTTTGAAGGAACAGGATTAAACTTTCTCATCTTTCGAATAAGTGTTTGTAACTTGTGGCCATCGGTATTATCAGGCAATATTAGCCCTCTTTCATCTGGGTTTCTTGGACCTTTAAAATTATGATTTTCAATTGTATTTTCAAATCTTTGGATTAATGTTTTCCAGGCTAATTCAAATAAATCTCCATTTTCGGCCTTTTGATTGGTTTTATTACAAACAACAGTAATTATATTCAGTCCATCTTGCAAACTGATCCAGTCAATAGTCTGCTTAAGAATATCGAGTCGATCATTCCTTGGAATTGATTTCAGGTGCCCAGGCTTGGTTATAAAATGCGATGCATGTATTTCTTCTCTAACGTTTAGAGATTTACTTGATTTTAAGTGTTTTCGAAAGTTTACTAATTCTTCTAAGACTTCAATCCATCGAAGTTCATGAATAATTAAGCCCGAAAGAACAAAGTAATTACTGTTGCTTCCTTTCGTTCCAATATCACCGCTTTCATCAACGTACATTAAGTACATTCTCAAACCTCAACGCACCACTTAGAGTATTTCTCAACTTCGCCGCGTACAACCTTAAAGTAAAGATCTTTGAGCTTGGCGGTTATTGGTCCAATCTTTCCGTTACCGATGTCGTAATAATCAACAGAGGTAATTGGACTAACTTGCGCTCCTGTTCCGCAGAAGAACATTTCGTCGCAAATGTAAAGTTCGGTGCGGTCTATCTTTCTTTCAATAACTTCAAGACCCAACTCTTCTTTAGCAAGCTGAGCAATGGTGTCGCGGGTAATTCCTTCCAAGATGTTATCGGTGATGCCGCTTGTAATCAGCTTTCCATCGCGTACTATAAACAAATTCATAGCGCTGCCTTCGGAAACATGTCCATCTTCAGCCAAAACAATAGTGTCTGCAAAATTGCTGAGCAAAGCATCAGTCTTGGCGAGAGCAGTGTTAACGTAGCTACCTGCTATCTTGGCGCGGGCTGGCATAGCGTTGTCTTCTACTCGGCGCCAGTTAGAAACGCTCACCGAGATTCCTTTGGTGGTGTCTATGTAATCTCCCATGGGAACGCAGAAGACACAGAATTCCGTTGGATTGTGCAGTAAAGATGGACCGATTCGCAAACCGGCTTTATAAGCAATTGGACGAATATAAACGTCTTCGCTGGGATTACTCTTCTTAAGCAGCTCGCGGGTTATGTGTACCATTTCTTCGGGGGATTGCTTAAGCTCCATTCTTAAAATTTTGCCGCTATTATGTAAGCGCAAAAAGTGCTCTAAAGGGCGGAAGATATAAACTTTTTTTGTTTGGTTGTTCCAATAGGCTCGGATTCCCTCAAAGACAGAGGTCCCGTACAAAAATGCGTGAGTCGCTACGCTGATTTTGGCCTGTTCGGCGGGAATGTATTTGCCTTCAAAAAAAACGGTTGGAAACAACACGGGGACACCTCAAACTAATGATAAGATTTTTAAGCTATCTTAACATTTTTGTCTTGCCACGGGTTATTGAAATAGAGGCCGAGAGGCCTTTGGACGGCCTACTCTCCCTTTTTGGTCTGTCTTATATGATTAAACCAGTATTTGTTCTTTCAATTTTTTTATTATTTTTAAGTTTTGTTCAGAGCTCTTCTAAAGCCGACGATGTTCAGGGCATCTCTTTTACTGACTGCATGAACAGCTCTGGTGGTGTGACTTCCGAAATGTTAGATTGCTGCTCACTAGAGCTAACAAAGCAAGAACAAATTATCCGCAAAACCAACGAGGATTTAAATACTAAACTTCCATCAGAGTCCCAGAAAGAGGCTTTACAAACCTCGCAAAAGCTTTGGGAAAATTACAGGCAAATTCACTGCCTGGTTTCTCTCGATCCGGACGGGGGAAGCGCAAGTAATTTGGTTTATAATGATTGCTTGGTGACAGAAACCACCCGCAGAGCCAGAGAACTACAAGAACTCTTAACTAATTTAAATTAATTATGACAGCTGATGCAATCAATGCACCCACCATTAGGGTTTCTCTAGTAATTATTAACGAGAAACAAGAAATTTTATTGGTAAAACACAAAAAGAAAAACCGCGAGTATTGGGTCTTGCCAGGCGGACACTTAGAGTTCGGAGAAACCGTCGAGGAATGCGCCCTCAGAGAGCTTAAAGAGGAAACTAACTTAGATGGTGAATTTGTTAAAACAATTGCCATTTCTGAATCCATCGCTCCCGATGGCTCTAGACATATAATGAATATTTTTACTTTGGTTACCGTAAAAGATGGAAGTATAAAAATTTGCAGCGACGAAGACATTATTATGGAAGTGGCTTATTTGCCTCTGTCTAAGCTTGCAAGCGAGGTTGTATATCCAGATGTGAAGGATTTTATTTTGGATGGTTACAAAAACAATTGGTCTTTTGAAGGTCTCAAAGAGCTTAAGACTCCTTGGAGTTAGTGAAACTTTTCTTCGAGAGTAGTCTTTTTCTTGTCAAATACTTTTGACTATTGAACTCTCTTTAGAGAAAAGAGACTAAAAAGAAAGAGGGCTTGTAAACCGCGTCTACAAGCCCTCTTTCTTTTTAGATTTAGGAAATCCTATCTCTTTTTCTTAGTTGCTTTTTTTACAACTTTTTTAGGAGCGGCTTTCTTAACAACAGTCTTTTTAGGAGCAGCCTTCTTTGCAGCTGGCTTGCTTTCTTTAACTGCGGTTGCGAAAGTTTTAAGTTTTTTCTTCTTGGCAACTGACTTCTTGAGGCTGTCTCCGAAGCTGATAGCTGGAACAACAGCAGCAGGAATAATCATTTTCTTGCCGGTTTGAGGATTTACGCCTCTGCGAGCTTTTCTACTGCGTACTTTGAAAGTACCGAAACCAATCAAGGTGATTGATTCATGCTTAGAAAGAGCTTCACTTGCTACATCCAAAAATGAATTTACAATAGCTGAAACTTTTGTCTTCTCAAGTTTGGCTTGTTTAGCGATTTTGTCAATTAACTCTGTTTTGTTCATTGATTAAAAGGTTGAGTGAATCAATGTTAATAATACATTTCAAATTAAATTTTTATATCATTCTTAAGTTTATTCCACAAAAAAACCGCGAGGAACGCGAGATCTTCACGGAGGCGGTTCTGATGAGTATATTTGATTAATCTATAAAAACTTCTACTGTCTGTCTCAAGGGCTAATTCGAAAAAAACTAATTAATTTTTGTTAATTTTTCTCATTTTTGTATCTACGAAAACAAAGATTGACCGCTAGATCTCAAATCGTCACAAGATTGTGCCACTCTTTGCGCCATACTTTTTTCGGCTAACTTACCGTAAACCCGAGGATCATAAAGTTTTTTATTGCCAACTTCACCGTCTACTTTTAGCACCCCATCGTAGTTTTTAAACATGTGGTCGACTATTGGCCTTGTATAGGCATATTGAGTGTCGGTGTCGACATTCATCTTTACAACGCCATACTCAAGAGTCTCGTGAATTTCTTCAATTGAAGAACCCGATCCACCGTGGAAAACAAGATTTAAGTTAGCGCCTTTATGGGCTTTACCAACCGCTGCTTGTCCGTCTTTTAAGATGGAGGGCTTGAGTTTAACGTTGCCTGGCTTATAAACACCGTGCACATTTCCAAAGGTTGCTGCAAACAAAAAGGTATCGCTGAGCGGACTCAACTGATCATAAACATAGACCATATCTTCAGGAGTGGTATAAAGTTTGTCGTTGGAAACACCCGATGTATCGTGGCCGTCTTCTTCTCCGCCGACTACACCAGCTTCTACTTCGAGTAAAAGCTCTGTGCCTTCCATTTCTTTAAGTAGTTGTTTGGCAATGTCTATATTTTCTTTCAAAGGAAGCTCTGAGCCGTCAAACATATGTGAATTAAATAAATTTGGCAAACCCTTTTCGCGTCTGCGTTTAGTTTCGGCTATTAATGGTCTAACGAACTTGTCTAATTTGCCGGGCTGGCAGTGGTCGGTGTGGAGCGCAAAGTAAACATTAAATTCTTTAGCTAAATGGTGAACATATTCGGCTAAAGCAATTGCTCCAACATCCATTCTTTTAATCATTGTTCCAGAGGCATATTCCGCTCCACCGGTAGAGACTTGGATGATTCCGTCGGATTTTTTCTCGGCAAAACCAGCCATTGCCGCCCTCGCTGATTCCATGCTTGTAACGTTGATTGCTGCGAAAGCAAATTTTTTCTCGCGTGCCTTCTTTATCATTTGGCGGTAAATTTCTGGTGTTGCAATTGGCATATAAATTTCCTCTTCTAAAAAATTTTAGTAAGAATATTTTATTCTCTATTTTCTTTTAAGGCTTTTTGGATTTTTGAGGTCCTCAAAAAATACTTGATTATTCAGGTTTATTTTCCGCTCAATAATTTCTTTGTAAAGTTATTTCACTGATCGTTAGTTTTGTTTCTGGATAATTTCTTCTAATTGATCGGGTAGAAGTAGAAAATTTTTCAGTTCTTTCTCTTCAATAGAACGAACCAGAGGAGAATCACTCTTAAGAACAGCGAGAACCCCCTCTGTGCATATAAAATCATTGGGTTCTAGGTCTCTAGAAGCTTTTCTTAGCCAAGGCATAAAAGAGGGAAAGGCTTCAACCAGTCCTAATTGTGCTAACTTAACAAAGCTGTAAAGAGGTTTGTGAGTCCGAAATTCTTTGACTTTATCCCAATCTAAATGCTCATTCGTTTTTCCAATTGTTTGAAGAGAAACTTTTGAGTTAAGTCTTTTATGTGTGGTTAACCAAGAATCAAGTAATCTTTCCCCAGAGCCAAATGGACTCATTGTAAAAGCTTTCCATTGTTGATCAAGCCTATCATAATAAATAGCAACTGCATGGGTCTTGCTATTTAAGTCACCTTTGTAGATGCTCCGTAAGAACATTTTACTTAATAAAGAAACAGGATCTTGAGTTGAGCCGGTAAAAGCTGCATATACCTCATCCTCGTTTAAATCAGATTCTAGAAAAGTCATTGAGGTCGACGAGGGAGCTGCTGTACCTCTTTGAAATTTGGTGTTTGCAAGACTTATGCTACCGCCCATAAAACCACCACCAATCAGCCCACCCGCAAAACCCGAAAAAGTATCCTGCGCTAATCTTAATCCATTGAATCCCCCGTTCTTGCCTTGTTGATATACCGATGTAGCAGCTCCTTGAATGCTACCTTGAACAGATCCTTCTGAAGCCCCTTCAACTACTCCTGTAATTATTTTAGAGGTTGCCGTTTCAAGCCCCTCTTTTAAAACACCTATGCCTAGCTTTCCTAGAGTCTTAGCAACAAGTGGCCCTAATCCTGGTATTGGAATTGCACCGGTGAGACCATCTATTAGGGCTTGTCCTCCGTCAATTTTGCCTTCCGTTAATTTTTGTGAGGCAGAAGATGTTGCGGCACCGGCCAGAAAAGAACCCACAAACCAACCAATTGCACCGCCAATTGCAGCACCTGAAAGAGTTCCAACAACCGGAATTGGAATTGCTGTGCCAAATACAGCACCGATTTTTGCACCCAAGGCAGCTCCACCTGCTCCACCCGCCACACTGGCTCCTATGTTCAAAGCCGTTAAGCTTACTTGTTTAGTAATATTTTGCCAATGCCACCAAGGCTTTTCTTCTTCTGGGTACGGTCTCTCTACTTCTTCTTGAATAGTTTGATTACTTAAATTAAATGAATCAGTGG
>JANRMG010000166.1:0-6834 GCA_033761855.1 Candidatus Caenarcanales bacterium | reverse complement strand
CTATTGGTGTGCCTTTAAGGATGAAAAATTAATTAAAAAGAAACCAGGATTCTTTGATACAAACTGGTTGCACGAATATAAAACAGTAGAAAAAGAAAATAAAGAAAGCTTTTTTACTCCTGACAGCTTTATAACTTACGGACAGGTTGGCCCAGACCTCTTTATGATTAACTGGCCAAAATGTGGCAACGACTACAGCATTGGCATTGAGAGAGTCTTTTCGAAAGACCCAAAGGAAAAGCAAAGATTCTACGAGGAAGCCAGAACTTATTCTTTGTGGTTTGCAAAATATATACAAGATACCCTCAAAGACACTCCAGGAGGAGAGAAGTTTGGACTTGCCGCTGAAGTGTTCGCTCCTGGCGAGAAAAACGCAAATATACCCGGTTTCGCTTATATCCCTTATAACCGAGAGGTGAGACGGGTAGAGGGATTTGAGACCCTGACTGAAAACGAGTTATTGCCAAAACTCAAAGAGGGTGAAATGGCTCGTTATTTGCCAGAAAGTATTGCAATTGGTAACTATGCCAATGACCATCATTACTTTGAAATGGCTAAACCCGGTTCCGAGAAGTATTTTAAATTGGCGCCCAAGTCGATTAAATGGGGTGGAAGATATACAGGAACGCCATTTTCAATCCCTTACAAAGTACTTTTACCGGTTAAGATTGATGGATTGATTGTGGCCGAAAAGAGTTGGTCTGTGAGTCACATTGCTAATGGTTCTACCCGCTTGCAGCCTGTTTGTATGTCTGTCGGGCAAGCGGCAGGCAGCGCGGCGGCTATTGCTGCGAAAAAAGATATTTTGCCTTTTAATGTCTCTGTTAAAGAGCTTCAGGCAACACTATTAAATGATCCTATTTCTCCTCCAGCTTTAGTTTCGCTTTATGACGTTAAGCCGGATAATACATATAGAGCTGCTATTCAGAGATTGATTCTTGCGGGTGTAATTGATTTCCCGAAAGACGGGAACTTTAGACCTAAAGAGCTCATTGAAAAGACTGACTTGGAGGCTTGGTTAAGCAAAGCAAAGTTAACTCAAGAAGATTTTGCAGAAGTTGCGCTGAACGAATTAACGCGTGATAAGGCTGCTTTTTTAATTGAAAGTAAAGCCAACACTTTTAAAGTCTTGCCGGTTGATGAAGACACAAGCCAAAAGTTGCCAGCTTACAGAGCGCAAAAATACTGTGCCAAACTTAAAAAAATTGGTGATGGCGAAAGTTTTAAAGCCGAGTGGATCAAGGATGAAAAGGGTAAAGGAATTACTCGAGTAACACCGTTTACTTCGGGGCCAGCAAATACTGCTGGTTTAGTAACTTTAGATCCGGAAGTTTACAAATCTTTTCAAACTGTTCTAGACAAGGAAGCCAAGGATTTTTGTTTTAAGGGAATCTATAATCACAGCGGTGCTTGGGTACTTGTAACAGAGTTCTTACCTTAATCTAAATCAACCAACACATAAAGTTAACTAAAGCTGTTTTTTTGGGTGTTACCTTAAAAACTTACAGAAATTTTTCTTTTGTTTTTAAGGTCTGGTTGATGAATATTCGAGTTGCAAAAGCTGGAACTTATAATAATTATCCTCCTATGAAATTATCTTTTAATGCTAGTTCCAGGACTCAAGGGCAATCTCGCAGTCGAGCTTTGGTATCGGCTCTGGCTCCAACTCCATTGCGCCCTCTTTTATTGCCAAGAGAGGAGATCTCGTTGGAACATAAATTTCAAAAAATTTCGAGAGAAGCTTGGACAAAAAGAATTCGCAATTTAACTGCTTATCAAAAGATTGCTTTGTATCGATTGATTATGGGCGAAGATGCAGGTATTGCACTTCCCAAAAAACGAGATTTTTCTCCTCTATGTCTGGGTAAACCTCAATGGAGAGCAATTCAAAAAGATGCTGTTCGAAGTTTAATAAATATATTAGGTATAGAAGCTTCCAGTGACAATGATCCAGTTTTGATTCAAGAAATTCAAATAGCCCTAGACAATGTTCTTTCTTCAAGACATAGATTAGATTTATCAATCGATACTTTACCTTTCGATGACCCTTCTTTTTTTAACGAAAGGCATCATTTATTTTTCCGTTCTAAGGCTATTGAATATGTCAGAGAGAGTTCAGAAGAAAATCCTGATAATAAAATCGATTTTTCTCAAGTTTCATTAATAGAGCTTGCAGCAGCTCTGGGAAACAAAATTTTAAATTATTCTGAAACTTTGACAAATCTTGTTAATGACCAATTGATTGAAAACCATGAAGTGGATTTTCAGCAGAAAGTTCTTGAATTGATTGATTCAACCGAACAAGAAGCAAGATTTAGAACCAGAAAGGTTGAACATATGCTTCATACAATGGTTTATGGAAAAGTCCTTGCAGAAGGATTGTTACACAATAAAATTAAAGCTGAGCCTCTTTTACCGAATGCTGACATTCAGTGTGAGTTTGACAGAATGAACTTAACAGCTGCAAAAGTCATGAATGAGCTGGCTCAATCCTATATCTGGGGCCGAGAAGAAGAAATTTTTCAGCGTGGGTTTCCGGTTGAATCATTTAGCAACGATTTTCAGCAATATCCTTTGGGAATTAACTTTGAGAAAATAAAAGTCCGTGATTTTCAGCATCGTTCATTAGAGGATATAAAAACGATTTTTGAGGTTTTATCAAAAAAGGCTTCATCCGTTACCATTGAGTCAGAGGCCATTTTGCAAATTGATTTAAATACTTTAGAGATACTTTCAATCTCGATTTCTCAAATTTCTCTTATGGCAGGCAATTATAAAACTTTTATAAAAGATCCTTTTTGCAAACATAGGCCATCCACCAAGGGTTTCCAAAGAACACAAAAAAGAGAAGATATTCCTGAAGCACTTAAAGGCACTCTCAAAGCAGCGGTTATTAAGCAAGTAAATGAATCTTTTATTGGAATCGATTTTCAAAGTGATCATTATTACAGAACTTTAGAAGAATATTATGTAAACTTTTTCCGATCAATTCACCAAATTGCTAACCGTTGGGAAATTTCATTAGGAGAGAGATTTAAAAAATCAGCCTGTGAACAAATACCCAATTCTCTGCTTCGAAATAAATTGTTTGATTATCTCTGGTTGGGTGATTTTAGAATAATGAAAGACCTTTCTCTCTTTAGTGATTTGCAAAAGTCCTCATCCAAAGAAGTTATTGAAAAACTTTTACTTTTTTCACAAGAATATTTACTCAATGAGCTAAAAAAAGAGAAATAATATTTTTAAATCTTCTTCAAGCTCTCCCCGCTCAAGAGTTTCTTTCCGTCGGCGTTCTGGAATTCCACCGAATAAAACTTCTGAGCTTTAGAGCCAAACAAACCAATGACTTTACCAACCCCAAAAGTTTTGTGTTGCACAGCATCACCAACTTGGAATTTTGGCCCTGCATCAATCACCGGGGGAGGCGTAAATTCAGCGCGGGGATTACTGGTCTTTAAGCCACGAGAATTGTTTTCCTGAATGGATGAACCCCAGTAACCGACGAGGCAATCCTTGGGCATTTCGCCTATAAACCTGCTGGCTTCAGCAAACTCTCGTTGTCCCCACAACCTTCTTCTGCGGGCAAAAGTAACATAAAGTTTTTCTTCCGCTCTTGTAATCGCCACATAGAGCAATCTTCTTTCTTCTTCTAATTCCTCTTTGCAACTTGGATTGTCTCCCAAGGCCCTTGTGTGAGGGAAGACACCCTCTTCCAGGCCCGTAATAAAAACATAAGGGTACTCAAGCCCTTTAGAGGCATGAACCGTCATTAAGGTGACCGAATCTTGTTCTTCGTTAGCGTTACCTTTGGCGGTTTCGGAATCACCAACCAAAGCAACCTGTGTTAAAAAAGCCTCTAAAGTTTTGTCTTCGCTCTCCTCTTCAAACTGTTCGGCTACGTTCAAAAGTTCATAAATGTTTTCGATGCGGCCCTCGGCTTCCTCTGTGTTTTGGGCTTGCAAAGAGACAATATAGCCGGTTTTGTGTAAAAGTAGCTTTAGGAGCTCTGGAACATTAGAGCGTTTGGATTCTTCAATTAATTCATCAATAATACTCACAAAGTCATGAGCAGCTTGTGCCGCTTTGGGTCCTAATTCTCCAGAATCAAGCAAATCCGAAAGAGCTCCAAAAAGGCTCATATTTAAAGCATTGGCTTTTTCTTCAATGGCTGCAATGGTAGTTGGCCCAATCCCTCGTCGGGGTGAATTAATTACTCTTTTGAGGGCATTTGAATCTTTGGAATTATAAACCAGCCTGAGGTAAGCGATTATATCTTTGATTTCAAGACGGTCATAGAACCTCATCCCTCCAAACATCCGATAGGGTATTTGATTTTTTATGAGGGCTTCTTCGATTGAACGGCTCTGAGCGTTAGTTCTATATAAAATGGCAATTTTGTCGAGAGCAATTCCTTTGTTTTTTTGCTTTTTAATTTCGGAGGCTACAAAGTTTGCTTCTTCTAGCTCATCAGAAGCCTCAAAACAAGTTATTTTTTCGCCTGTACCTTTCGTTCCAATCAAGGTTTTATCAATTCTTTGTTTATTATTTTTTATTACAGCATTGGCTGCTTCCAAAATCTCTTCTCGGGAGCGGTAATTATATTGCAGCTTAAAGAGCTCTGCCTCAGGAAAGTCGCGGTTAAAGTTAAGCGTTAATTTATAATTTGCACCGCGCCATGAATAAATCGATTGATCAATATCTCCAACCGCGCAGAAGCTCCTTCCAGTCCAGTCTCTTGCCATATCCTCAACAGGAGAAGTCACAATTGATTTTAGAAGATCGTATTGGGTTTGGTTGGTGTCCTGGAATTCATCGACCAAGACATGCTTAAAACGCTCGTAATACTTGAGTCTCTTTTCCGGTTGGGTTTGAAAAAGCTTTAGCGTAAAAAGCAGTAAATCGTCAAAATCAAGAGCATTACTCAAGTTGAGCTTCTGTTGGTATTTATCGTAAATTTCAACCAGTTTGACTTCAAAAGTATCGGTAGCATTTTTTACAAACTCGTTTGGCAACAAAGAACGGTTCTTAAGTGCGCTGATTTGGGCTTGAATGAGCTTAGGTGGAAACATTTTTTCGTCTAAATTGAGACCATTTAAAGTTTCTTTTACAACGGCCAAACTCTCACCCGCATCGAGGATTACAAAGTTCTTTGTCCATTGCAGGCTTTTATCTTGTAGATTTTTTAATATTAAAGCCTCAATTTCAATGCGCAGCAAACGATTGCAGACCCCATGGAAAGTGCCAATCCAAAGTTGTCCAGTTGATGCAGAAGAAGATAAATTCTTTTCAATTCTATTTTTCATCTCTCTGGCGGCCTTGTTTGTAAAAGTAACCGCAAGAATCTCGTAGGGGTTAACTTCCTTTTCGGTTAACAGATGAACTATTCGGTTGGTTAGGACTCTGGTTTTACCGCTTCCAGCGCCGGCAAGAACCAAAAAAGGTCCTTGGTTTTGGATAACGGGTTTGCTTTGCTCTTCGCTGAGGCTTTGTATAGTTTTTGTTAGATTTTCCAATTTAAAAATAATTTCAAAAGAGTTTAAAAATAATACAGAAAAAATTAAGGATTGATGCTAACCTATATTGCATATCTAAACCTAACTGTTGTACGCTAGATCTAGGTTCAGAACAAGAAACTAAGGTATAATGAATTTTCTATTATTTTTGGAGGAAGAGCTGTAGTGTCACAAACCAATAACCAACAAACCTATGACGAAGGTTTAATTTCAGCGTCAGCTAAGCAAAGGAAAAAAACAGGTCCAAGCCCTAAATATGGCCCTGATCAAGCTAAAAAAATGGTTTCAATGAGGCTCAGTCCTGATGCTTTGAACTCCATTAAGCGAGCTGCCGAAATAGTTTTTAAAGACAGTCAAGCTGATGTTGTTGAAAAAATGACTCGTTTTTTCCCTCCAGATGCTTTGCAAAGGATTTCTGTAATGGCTCAAGAGCTTGGTATATCCCCTTATGAGGTCGTAAACGATGCTCTTGAACAATACAGACAAAACAAACTTAAGGCTGCAGTTTAGTACTGTTTTTTCAACCTTTTTCTTAAAGCCGAGCTGCTAGTTGGTTAAGCTCGGTTTTTTTGTGGCTGTTATTATTTGTTTATGAAGAAACTTGCGGTAACGGGTAATATTGCCTGCGGAAAAAATTTGGTTGGTAGTTATCTAAAAGAGTTGTCTTGTCCCGTTCTTGATTCAGATCTTATAGTACATGAATTACTTGCCGAGAAAAACAAAATCACCGATAAGCTGGTGCAAATTACTAATCCTGATTCTATAGTGTCTGAGAACTGGAAACTCGATTCGAATATTTCTTATATTGACCGAAAAGCTCTTGGATCCTTATTATTTAAAGATAAAATTCTTAAAAAAAAGGTAGAAGCAATTGTTCACCCAGCATGTTTTAAGATGATTGATGAGTTTTTTGCTAAAGAAGCCGCTGAAGGACATAAAGTTGCCGCGAATTTAATTCCTCTACTTTATGAAACCGCTACTGAAAAGAATTATGATGAAGTTTGGTTAGTTGTTTGCAATAAAGAGCTTCAGTTGGAGCGTCTTAAACATAGAAATCCTGAGTTGAGAGAGGAACATCTTTTAGAAAGAATAAATTCTCAGCTTTCCCAAGAGGAAAAGCTAAAGAAAGCCGATTTTGTAATTGATAACACTGGTAGCCGCGAATCAACTAAAGAACAGGTTATAATCGGTTGGCGAAAACTAATAAACAAAATTGTTTAAATAATTTTTGATAGAAGCTTTAAATGGTATTTAAGATGAATTATTTAAACAATTTTTTTGTTCTGGCTTTAATCTGTAGTTTGGGAGCAGCAAAAGCCAT
>JANRMG010000165.1:0-15023 GCA_033761855.1 Candidatus Caenarcanales bacterium | reverse complement strand
CCGGTGTTTAAAATTCCGTCTTTAAATCCTTGGACTTTTTGCTTTAGTTCTTCACTAACAAGAACATCGAGAACAATACCGTTGTCTATGGTCATTTGGATGGTGTCACCAACAGCAAGATAGGCTGAACCATTTGGAGTTTCTATGCTGCCCTCGTTTGTGATTGCGCCAGCAAAAAGGTTAACGCTTCCTCCCTCTTTGGTTATGATTCTCCCTTTGTTGATTATGAAGGAAGAAGAACCTGAATTGCGGAAAACATAATTATCATTAAGAAAATCTCTGTCTTCTATATTAAGTGTAGAAGCCGTAAGCGAACCAACGTTAACGCTAGAAGTGCGGCTAAAGAAGATGCCATTTGGGTTTATTAAAAATACATGCCCGTTAGAGTTGATTGTTCCGTAGATTTTAGAGGCTGATGCACCATTTACGCGGTTTAAAATTGCTGCATTGGAGCTTGGAAGGTTAAAATTAATTGTCGCGTTTTGTCCTACATTAAAGGACTGATAGTTAACAATAGCCTTGGAAGAAGCCGAATTGACATTTAAAATGTTATTGTTTTGAGAAAAGTTTATATTCCCGCTCTGGATTTGGTAACCGCCCGGTAACATATTTACATCAATTGCTTGTACAGCTGGATTCAGAAGTAGCAACATCAAGATACAAGCTGCACCTAAAATTGAATTAAAAAAATCTTTGCCGCCAGCCCCCTCTGAAATTTGAAAAGTACCTACTTTTTTAAAAAAGTTTGAGAAATATAAATTTTGTATATCTTGATTTTTATTGAGTTTATTCATTGGTAGCTTATTTTCAGATTTTAGAATTTAATAGAATAATTTCACTCTATTATTCTAATGTTAAGAGAATGTTACAAGGATTATTTTATATACAGATTTAATGTTTTAGAAAGTCTGCATCTTAAAATTAGTCTTATGGCTAGCTTAAATAGTTCTTTTATAGAATAATATGCTCGCTTAGTTTAACTGTGTCTAATCTTTTAACTTGGAATTTTTTTTGAAAAATGAAAAACTAAAAACTTTAATTTACCCGAGTCAAATAAAAATCAAATGCAAGAAATTAAAAGAAGAAATCCACAAGTGAACCGATACAGTAAGCAGTTCCAAGCTTCTAAAAAACCATAAAATCAAGATAACAACTTCAAATAAGCAAAGAATACTATAGAGTTCCAATCTCCTAATTCAACATACTTACCTTCAAGCTCTAGATCAAGTCTCTGCCTAACTCCTATCATTTTTAAAGCTGAATTAAAAGCCAATGTAAATAATTCAGATATATTTGAAAATCTATTGAAGAGAGCTTCACTTACTCAAAACTTCAAGAGCTTCCTTGAATGTAAAAAGCTTTTCATAAAGAGCTTTTCCAGAGATAATACCTTCCAAATTGGGAGCTGATAAACTTTGTAGCTTAATACTTTTCAGGTCCTCAAGGGAGCTCACACCGCCTGAGAGAATACATTGCATCTCAGGAAACTTCTTACAAAGCTCTACAGCACCAGAAATATCTGGCCCTTTTAAAGTTCCATCTCTCAAAATATCTGTATAAATGAAACGCGAAAGGCCATACTTCTTTAATTCTGTGAGCAAATCTTCTGTGCTTATTGGCGAGTCTTCGAGCCAGCCCGCAAAAGAGACCTTGCCCTCCCTTGCATCCAGAGCCAAAATTATTCGGCTTTTGTAAACATTCAAAGCCCTAATCATCAAGTCTGGCTCTTTAACCGCTGCTGTTCCGAGAATTGCCAAACGAACACCTAACTCAAAGAGATGTTCTAAAGAATCCCAAGACCTGATTCCGCCACCAAATTGAACCTGGATTCCAGTCGAAAGAATTTGTTCAAGTCCTTGGATATTAATTAACTTACCTTCTTTAGCACCGTTCAAATCAACTACATGAAGACGCTTGACTCCTTGGTCTTGCCAGTACTTAGCACAGTTCAGTGGAGAAGGGTCATATTCAGTAATCTCAGCATAATCGCCAAGCTTTAGCCTAACAACCTTGCCATCAAGCAAATCAATAGCCGGAATAAGCTCAATCATCTAAAAAGCCTTCTGGAACCAACTGATAACCTTTTCCATAAATTGTTCTAATGAACTTAAGAGGTTTAGGACCTTCTTCTTTAGCTGGTTCCTCTTCTAATCTTTGTCTTAAATGCCTGATATGAACTCGGATTGTTTCAATATCGTCATCTGGCGAATAACCCCAGATATCATGCAAAAGCTGATTTGGTGAGACTGTTTTACCAAGGTTTTGCATCAAACAATAAAGAATTTCAAACTCAATTGGTGTAAACCTTACGATTTTAGAACTCACTTGAGCCTCACGACTCTCTGGCATTAAAGTAATTTCACCCGAATGGAGAATCTCAGTGGGGAGGCTGGATTGGTCTATGACCTTATTTCTTTCAGAACGACGTAAAAGAGCTTTTACTCTGGCTATTAATTCGCCAATCTCAAAGGGTTTAGTTAGGTAGTCGTCACTTCCAGCATCGAATCCAGCTATTTTGTCATCGATACGTGACATAGCAGTGAGCATTAAGATTGGAATATTCTTACTACGTTTATCAGCTCTAATTTGCTGACAAGCTGTAAATCCATCCAGTTTAGGAAGCATTACATCAAGAATGATTAAGCTTGGGGTTTCCTGGTTGTTCAGGGCAATCCCTTTAATTGCATCTTCCGCTGTAATGACTTTATACCCTTGGATTTCGAGATTAATTTTGATTAACTCGAGTATGGAGATGTCATCATCAATAACTAGAATTTTTTCATTCATTAGTTTTTATTATAAAAGCCTTGTTAGTTATTTTGCCTCAAGATGCTCGGTATGGCACTTTTTGTAGGGATTGTATTTCTTTAATTTGAGTTTACTGGTTGTATTTCTCTTGTTTTTTTCAGTCCAGTAAACCGAAGGAGGGAAATACTCACCGTTTGTACCTGGTTCCTTGTCAACAATTTTAACTACCAGTCTATCTGTTTTCTTCTTGGCCATTTGCGCAAATATTTCTAGGAATAAATATGAATTATTAGATTAGCATAAATTGGCTCAGAACACTATCCGATCCAGAAAGACAAGGCATTTTAAATCTTATATTAATGAATAAAAAATCAAAAACAAAAAACCCGAAAGGCTAAAGCCTCCGGGTCACAAAAAATGTAATATTTTTTAAAAATTAATCCAAATTTAGGAAGGAATTTTTTGAACACCTTCAACTTGTTCATCAGCAATGGCACCTTCGATTGGGCAAGCAGCTAAGCAAGCTCCACAATCAATACAAATGTCCCATTTAACGTAAGCATAGGCAGTGCCTTTAGAGTTTTTTGGTTCTTCAACCAACTCGATACATTCAACTGGACAAACTGGAATACAATCAGCAATTCCTTCACAAACGTCAGTATAAATTGTATAAGGCATAAACGAACTCCTATGTGTTTTTATTAAAGTCTGAACAACCATCTTTTTATCAAGTTAAAATAGTCTTTGCCATCCTTTGAGAATTATTCGCAATTAGAAAGGATTTCTTTAGAATAATATATAACTTGCTCTTTGATAGGGGAGATTAGAATTATCTTCACAAAATCAAGCTAATCCAAAAGCTTTAAACGAATATATAATGAGCGCTATGAGAAATCTTACAAAAGTTTTAATCCTTTTTTTCTCTGGTTTTTTCTTTTTTGCAACAGCTGCAAGCAGTATTAGTTTATTTAATATCCCCGATCCATCAAAAAGTCCAAGACTTTTAAAAATTAGACTTCCCTTTGATACAGCTCAAGCCGAGATAGGCATCGACAAAAGAGGTTACATTGAAGACACAAACAAAAAACACAATTTAAATGCTTTAACAAGATACGTCATAAAGCTTAACGCAAGCGGGAATTATACCCTCTTTATTGTTCGAAACGGACGAGAAAATAAGATTGACGAGCTTAAACTTCCTTTCTCTTTAAGGAGTGAGAGCGCAAATCCCATGATTTACTTTAATGGTTCTTGGTACAACGGTGGTTTAGAGTTTAAATCCTTGCATACTGGAATCATAGCTATAAACGAGGTGGATGTAGAAAAAGCGATTAACGGCATTTTGGGCAGTATGGTAAAAGTCAACAACTCAACAGAAGCCATCAAAGCCGCTTCGGTGATTATTCGTTCAACCCTTTTTGCCATAACTTTAACCACACCTGAAGACTATCACCTAATCGCCAAGAGCATAAACTACGAGGGTCTGCCAAGCGAAAAAGATTTTTTGGATGACCTAATTAAACAAACCGACGGTGAAGTTCTCTTTACAAAAAAAGGAGAGGTTTTGTACACACCTTTGAGGTCTGCCGCGACCGAAGGGAGCTTGCCCTTTGAAATGATTGGAGGTGAAACTAAAGCTTGGGAAAAAGTAATGGCCCTGAGCGAAGTTGAAAGCATTTTAAATCGCGAAGAATACACTGCCGGACAGATTTATTCAATCAAAGCAACAGCCCCATCTTCGATGATTGATTTTTATTCATACGAAAATGGTTCGGTAATTACAATTGAGGGTTCAAACGGTTCTTCTCAGATGACACTTGCAAAGGCTCAAAAAGTTTTTATGTTACCGAGCTCTTACTTTAGAGTTTATTCTTTTACAGATTCTCAAAGACGTGAAATGATTCAATTCATAGGGAGTATACCAATGTCTAAGTATGTTTCTAATGTAACTCTTTACAATTTAGTTTCGTCTATTAATGAGACTAGTAATCCCTTTACAAATTACAAAGATGTTTTAAAAAGGCTGTATCCGGAGGCTTATATTGGGAGGGTTTAAAAAATATTAAAGTTAGTTTATAAGATTGTTTGCTAGCATTTAAACAAAATTAAATACTATGTCTAAAAACTTTTTAACATTTTTCAATTTATTTTGCTTTTTTACTTTAATTGCTTTTACCTGTAAGGCTGAAGAAAAAAAGGTTGTAGAAAATACAAAATTTATTTCGAGCTGTTCAAGTTGGCAAAGTCAACTTACAGAATATAAAGATATTTTATATACCTCTGATAAACCTGAGGAAATAATATCAAAAACCTCATTTTACTCATCCGAAGATGGAATTCAAGCAAGTACTACGCATAAAGATATGAAGATTTCCTGCGCTTATTTCCTGCCCGAATATGATAGTTTTTTGCCAAACTACAAATTAACCATTTCACAATGTTCCAAGATTAAAAAAGAAGAATGTGAAGGAGTTGAAGTTCTTGATTACTATGCATTGGAAGTATTTTTTAGGACATTTATTCTTTCTAAAGTCTTTCCAGAAGGGCCCACAATAGCAACAAAGGAAAAAGTTACACGTTCACTAGAAGAAAAAGAAAAACCTGGAAGTATTGAGTTTAGAGGAACTACCTTAAGTATAAAACCACCATGGACAGCTAAAGTTACTATTCAAAAAATTGATGCAAATATAATTAGTTTTGAAATAGATTATGATTCAGACGGTAAAAAGCCCTCTTCAATTTACAAAGGAACATGGTCAAATAAACCACTGTCTGAGCTTCCTGCCTTTAAAGATGATTTGAGCAAATGGAAAATAAATACTGAAATTAATAAAAATATACTTAATCAAAACCCAAAAACGGTGGGAGACTTAAGAGAATTAATACTAAAAGAAAATATTCAAAGAAAAACAAAATGAAATTATAATTTCATTTATATTCATTTTATCTTCAAATGGTTAAGTACGACGACTATTACGAAATATTAGGAGTTTCAAGAAACGCGACGGATGCTGAAATCAAAAAAGCTTACCGCAAATTAGCACGGGAACATCACCCCGACAGCAACCCAAATAATAAGGCAGAAGCCGAAAACAAATTTAAGAAAATCAACGAAGCTCACGAAATACTCTCTAATCCAGAGAAAAGAGCCCAATACGACAGGCTAGGAAGAATGCCTCACGGAAGTGAATTTAAACCACCACCAGGATTTGATTTTAATTTTAGCGGCGGCAGCTTCGGTGATTTATTTGAAATGTTCTTTAATTCCGCCGCATCCAGTGGTGGAAGACCAAGAGGTGGCCCTTCTCCTTTCGGCGATTTCGAAGGAGCTTACGGTGGAGACTTCCGCTCTAGCGGACAAAGAAATGTAAAGGGCAGTGACGTTAGTTCCACTATCGAGTTGACGCTAGAAGAAGCTTTCAGAGGCTGTTACAAACATTTAAATTTAGGTACTTTTGGTAGCGTAGATGTAAAAATACCGGCTGGAGTCAACGAGGGAAGTAAAATTCGTTTGGCAGGCAAAGGAAGCCCAAGCCCATTCGGAGGGCCAAATGGTGATTTGTTCTTGCAAATAAAACTCAAAAAACACCATGAATTCAAGCTTGATGGTTCAAATCTAATTATCCATCTTCCAGTTTTGGTGACAGAAGCAGTTTTTGGAACAACAAAAAAAATTCAAACCCTCGATGAGCATGTTGAACTGAAAATACCGGCCGGAATTCAAAGTGGACAAAAGTTAAGATTAACTGGCCAAGGCTGGCTAAAAAAAGGAAATGAAAGAGGAGATTTATTTGTTGAAATATTAATTAAAGTCCCTAAAACACTGACTGAGAAAGAAAAACAACTGTATGAAGAGTTGAGAGAAATTGAAAGGACAAAAACTCATGAATGAACAAAATTTAGCTAGTAAATTATCTGGTCAAAAAATTCTCCTCGTTGGAGGTAGTGGTTTCATCGGTGGATCGGTGCTTAGAAAACTAACAAACCAGAATTGCGAAATCAGCGTTTTATCAAGGAAAGAAAGGAATACCGAAAAAAATGTTAAATATATAAAAGCGGACTTGCTTGACCCTGAGTCTTTAAAGAAGGCTTTAGATGATAAATACGATATTTTAATTCAATCAGTACAGTTTTCGGGGCACCCGGTAGAAAGACCATGGCTCGGCAAAAGCCACACTTATGAGGGCTTTGATGCCCAGGGCACCGAGAATCTGATTAAAGCAATATCAGAAAGCAAAGCAAAGAACAGCCTTAAACAATATATTTATTTAAGTGGTGCCGGAGCAGATCTAGACATAGATTACCCCTGGACAAGGGCCAAAAAAAGAGCAGAAAAAGCAATAAGGGAATCAGGTGTTAGCTTTACTATTTTCCGTCCCTCTTGGGTTTATGGCAAAGGTGACCAATCCATGAGCAAATTCGTTTTGTTTGCAAAATACTTACCCTTCTTTCCGGTCATTGGAAATGGTAAAGCTCCCGTTAATCCTTTGTGGGTTGAGGATTTATCTCAGATTATTGTTAATTCAATCTTGCATCCACAGGCTTTGAATCAGACAATTAATGTTGGTTCTCTTCCAGAGCTAAATATGAAGCAAGTTTCTCAAATTGTTTTGGATTATGTTGGCAACCGTAATAAACCTATTATCTGCCATCCAAAGCCTTTGATGAAGTTAGCTGGTGTCTTTGCTCAATTTATTCCAATTTCACCGCTTTCTCCCAATTCAGTCGAGTTCTTGACAATGGACGTCCATTTAAAAGATTTAAAGAAGAAAGTCTTTGATGTACAAATTAATGGCTTACAAGATGGACTTGAAAAGAGCGGACTAAAGTAATTCTTGCTCATCAATGTAAACGGTGGGCAATTTGGCCTTCAAAGATTAAAAGAAAAAACATTTTCTACATTGGCTTACAAAGCAGAAAATGTTTTGTTTGAAAGTGAATTCTCTCAACGAAACCATCCAAAACATAATGATTAGCAGAGAAACAAATAATATAACAAACTATTCAGAAGTGTCTTGTTGAATAGGTTTGCTTTCTGGTGCAGGCTTAGAAATAACATTAGGATTATTTACAGCTGGCTTAACCAGTGGATTGGTTAAAGGCTTGGCTAGGGGTTTGGTTACCGGCTTCGTTAGTGGCTTAGCTGTCTCACCCGAGAGGGGCTTGCCCACAGTTTTAGGTAAAACCAAGACGTTGGAGTCTGTATCATTAGGAGAAGTTAAAGGCTTAGAAGAAGCGTTGGTTAATTTATTTGTTGGTTTAACTGAAGAGATAGGTTTATTAGTTAAAACGTTTGATATTGGAGCCATGCTCTCTGTAACAGGAAGAACAGAAGCTGAAGGAGACAAATCAGAAACAAGCGATGGAGGTCGAAGATCTGGATTCGGGGGAAGGGGAATCAAAGAGGGCTTGTCTCCGCCGGGCAGTAATACTAAAACATCATAAGCTTGGGTAGCATTTTCAAAAAGCTTAACCCTAATGAACATCTCTGAATTATTAGACAAGCGAGTTACCGAGATAACCTTTCCAACAGGATAAGCGAAAGGGTAATAACGCGAAATTTTAAAAGAACTGACCGAAGTTGTTTGTACAATATCTCCCTTTTTAACATCAGAGCCTATGGGAACGAACTTAAGCTGTGCATAGCCAGGTTTATCGCCAAATAAAATTCCCATCACTCGGGTACGCTGAATCTCGGCTCCGAACTTTAATTGCGAACTGGAAACTAATTGCACAATTGCATAATTTGGCTTTACTTCCTGAGCCTGCCCGAGAATGCCAGAAGGTGTAACTACAATCATTCCTTGCTCTATACCGCTAGAAGAGCCTTTATCAATCACCACTTGTTGGTGCCATGAACTCGGAGATCTTGCAATCACGCTTGCAGCTATCGATTGTGGGAAGCGGTTCTTTTTTAGAACCAATAGCTTGTCCAAAGAATCCACTTTGTTAGCGAGAGTTGACAGCAAACTAAGTTGATATTTATCTCTTGCTGCTTGCTTCTCCAAAACCTCTAGTTCTTGCTTTTGTTGTTTTACCAATTTAGTTGTAGAAACAGAACGCTCAATTCCATCCGATACAGTGGTCGAAACGGATTGATTAAAATTACTAGTAAATTTTAAAAATTGAATATATACCTCTCTAATTGGGCCGCTCAAAAAGATGAGCACTGCACTTAAAACAATAGAGTTAACAATAATTTTGTTGAGCCGATTATTTTTTTTATTAAATTGCAAATTAAATAAAATAGTCAAAACGCGTAAGTAAATCTTATCTAAAGATCAAGCACAAAGTGAATATATAGAACTTAAAGTTTTGCTTTTATTTTTAAAACACAACAATCAGCTTACGGCCTCAGTGATTTCACGCTCTAAAAGCTGCTCCGCCTTGGCGTTGGCTTTTTCTAATTTTTTCAAATCAACATTTTTTGTCTTTAAAATTCTCTCCAACTCATTATTCATCTTTTGGTTTTTAAGAGTAAAGAAAAGACTATTATAAAGTTCTATCATCTCGGGATCTTCATTGAATGCAGCATCTCTTACTAATTGATAAATAATTGCATCCATATCTTTAAAACTATTATTAGGCAAAATGGCCCTTTTCACCGTTGGATAGAGTTTATCTAGTTTTAAAGGCCAGTAGTTTCCTTTTAACCAAGCTCTTTTGTAAATTTCATTTGCACTTTTCAGAAAGATACATAAAGCTCTTTTGCGCAATCCGCCCGCCAAGTGGATATAAGAAGTATCTGGACTCACCACAAGATCTGCCGAATTCACCAAATAAATTAAATCTGCAGGATTCAGAATCAAAGGTGAAGCATCAATAACATTTTCCTGAGCCTTTATCCATTCAAAAGCACCGTCATTCTTGAATGCTGGCTTTGAAACTACGATCTGAAAACCCATAATTATCAATGATTTAAAGACAGTCTTCCAGATTTCAATTGGAAGATTGCGCTTTAGGCTGCTTGTTTCCCAATTCAGGACACAAAGCTTAAGACTTGAATCTCTCTTTGGGAGCCGAGAGAGAGCCTGCTGAAAGGCTTCGTTATAGCCAGCCACAACTTTAAGTTCTGGAGAAGGAAAACGACGATAAAAGACACTTTCACCAATTTCTTTTAATAAATAACTTCTTATCCAACCTAATGAATCCATCTTGTCGATCGAGGGTTCAAAATAATAATCATATTCACAAAATTTTTCTAAAGAAATTATTTCGGGTAGCGCTTTTCCCATCCAGTCTTGGCCATGAAAGAAGCTTACTCCCGCTGAATTAACACTTACATCCAAATTAACTTTCAAAGCTTCAGCAAAAATCTTCAAAAAAGGCATGGCAAGAATTAAATCACCCAAACCAAAAGAATTATGGGCAAGAACACAAAGTATTTTTTTACCTTTCAAACTCTCTGGACAGGGAAATCCCGAAAGCAATTGAGGAAGTTTTTTAAAGGATTTTTTTTCTACAAACAAACCCCTTAAATCATATTGCGAACCAATAACTCCGCTCTGCTGGCCGGTAAGGCATGCATAAATTCCTTCGGGTATTACTACCATTTGGTCTTTGGGTATTAAATATTTTGCATTCCAATAAGGAAAAGGTCTGTGACCATTTATCTGTGAAGTTTGTAAATCCAAAGTAAATTCACTACTGTTTAATTGCTGGAAAACCTCATCGTTGATAGTTACCGTCTTCATTTAAATTAATTTAGTGACTTAAAGTGAGGATTCTTGTTTTCATTTTTTATACTAAATATTTCTTGCCCAAATGAAAGTCCAAATAAGCCTTTACATAAATTCTCGGGAGAAAAGCCTAAAAATTATTTTTAAATAGCTTAGTAAATGGGTATAATTCTCACTTGTGTAATTAAAGTTTGTAATTAAGTTTACTTTTTACATTTACGGGATGTGGCTCAGCTTGGTAGAGCATCTGCTTTGGGAGCAGAGGGTCGGAGGTTCGAATCCTCTCATCCCGAGATCTTAACAATCAATTAAATAGTCATTCAAATTTAAAAGATTAGTATTGAAAAATATACAAATTGACGTATTTACTTTTTGCCGTGGTTATTTCTCGCATAATTTTTAATTCCAGAATTCAAAGTCTTCATTCAAAGAAAAGGCAATCAGGAAAAAGTGAACTAGAAAAATTTTTAAAGAATAAATTTAAAATGGATCCATCCTATGTTTTCTACTCAATTGGCTCCAGGTTTACTTAGAATTAGGCAAGAATTTAAAGAAAATTATTCTTTTGATGAATTAGTTAATGAGTTAAGAGTCATTAGACAAGCTATGAAAAAAGTTGTTGATTTCATAAAAGTAAACAATGAAGATATATTTCAAGGCCGAAAAGATAGAATCATTCAGACTGTTTTGAATCGAGTCAAAGTTATTTTAATTGAAAATAAAGCTTCTTCTGAAACTCTTAACTTTGAGAACATTTATGATCCTATTCAATCTTCTCTTGCGGTTATTTTAGATAAAAGAGCAGATCCACAATTTGACGTACCAGGCTCAGAGTTACCTTAAGATGAAAACCCAAATTCTCCATTCAACCTACAATTAATTTAGTTCTTAAAATTAATCCTTAATCCCATAGCATCAAAAAATGCAAGAAGAATACTTTTTTACTTGTCCATACTGTTGGCAAAAAATTTCTTTTTTGCTGGACTTATCCGTCCCAGAGCAAAGCTACGTTGAAGATTGTGAAGTTTGCTGCAATCCAATTTCGGCTCACTTTAGGGTTGAAGAAGGAGAAGTCGTGGATTTTTACGCTGATGTTTTGGAGTAAAGTTAGACAAACTTATAACCCAAAATCCAAACTCTAAAAGTAGCTTTAGGTTGGCTAAAGCCCTGAAAAACCTCTTGGTAATTCTCTAAAACCCGGCTTGTAATAATTAATTTAATTTGGTTAGTCGTAATTTGCTCAAACTCAATTCCTTGCGAGATTTTACGATAAGTGGGAAGCGCACTCCGAATGAGTAGTTCTCCCTTCACATCGATACACTCACAATCCAAACCGTGATCAATCATGTTATAAACGTAAGTGACTTTTTTCGTATTATCTTGCTTGGGAGCGGGAGATGCTGCCGGAGGAGTTGAATCGCTTAAAATGTTTACCGAAGCTTTTGTTTTATTTTCGCTTTCATTTGTCGGTTGAGAATTTACTTTTTCTTCAGACTTGACCTTCTGAACTTCTTTTGGAGACTGTTTAACTTGAGCCTCAGATTTTGTTTCCTCCGTTGGCTGGTTTGCAGTTTTCTCTAAATTTAAAGTTATATAAATAGGCCCCCAAACAAGAAGTTTGGCCGGCCGGACAACGACTTGCTGCTTGTTTTCTTCTTCACCAAAACTATTATTAGGATTATTCTCTGAATTCATAAAACTCAAAAAGATATTTATTTAAATTATTTATTTCTTCTAACTAATAATTCCATTGAGTTAGGATTATTGGAAGTTATTTACCTATAAATTTTTTGAGTTAATAAAATGCCTAAAGTTTTAGTTACAGATCCTCTTAATGATATTGGGCTCAAGATCCTCCAAGACATAGCCGAAGTAAATTATTCTCCGGGCTTAAGTAAAGAAGAAATTATAAAAATCATAGGAGAATATGATGCACTTTTGGTTCGCAGCGGAACATTTGTTGGCAAAGAAATCATTGATTCCTGCTCACCAACCATGAAAATCATCGGTAGAGCTGGTGTTGGGGTGGACAATATTGAATTGGAAGCGGCCACCCAAAAAGGGATTGTAGTAGTTAATTCCCCGGACGGCAATACCACAGCCGCCGCTGAACACACAGTCGCCATGATGATGAGCTTAACCCGCTTGATTCCTGCAGCCAATGAATCGATGAAACACAAAGAGTGGAAGCGCAAAAACTTTATGGGCGTTGAGATGCGTAACAAAGTTCTTGGTGTGGTCGGCTTAGGCAAGATTGGAAGCAAGGTCGTCCAAGTTGCCCAAGCCCTTGGAATGAAAGTTCTTGGCTACGACCCAGTCATCTCGGCATCGAGAGCAGCCAATATGAATATTGAATTAGTTGAGCTAGAGCGCATTTGGAAAGACAGTGATTTTATAACGCTGCATGTCCCAAAAGTTGAGCAGACCGTAAATTTAATCTGCAAAGAAACCATTGCCCAGATGAAGCCCGAGGTGCGGATTATCAATTGTGCTCGCGGTGGAATTGTAAATGAAAAAGACATAGTAGACGCCATTAAAGAAAAAAGAATTGCCGGAGCCGCTCTCGATGTTTTTGATAATGAACCCCTGGAAAAGGAAAGTCCTCTTTACGAATTAATTAGTGAAGGCTGCAACAACTTGATTTTGACGCCACATTTGGGCGCCAGCACCGAAGAAGCGCAGCTTAATGTTGCCATTGATGTGGCCGAACAAATTAAAGAAGTTTTGTCCGGAGGCTTTGCGCGCAGCGCCGTGAACCTGCCGAGCTTTAGAGGGATTGCGCTTGATGAGTTTGAATCTCACCTTAAACTGAGTGAGTTCCTTGGCAAATTGCTCGATCAATTCAGTGGCTCCGCAAGGCCTCTAGAATTAAACGTACAATTCAAAGGAGACCTAACCAAGAAAGAAACCACTCCTCTTGTTTTGGCTGCAACAAAGGGCTTTTTGGCCAAGAAAATTGAGGGCGTTAGTTTTGTCAACGCAAAATTAATTGCAGAGGAAAAAGGAATTAAGGTTGTAGAGTCAAAGTCGAGTGACAAAAGCGACTATGCCGAAGAAATGGTTCTAGAACTTAAAACCGACAAAGGTAACTTCCAAGTTGCAGGGACTCTTCACAACGACAAATTCCCCATGATAACCAGCTTGAACCATTACAGTTTCTTTGTGGCTCCCTCGTCCCACATGTTGCTTACACTCCATGATGACAAGCCAGGCGTAATTGCAAAAGTCTCCAAATTGCTGGGAGATAACGACATAAACATTAGCGGAATGGCTCTCGGGCGCAAGGGAGTGAGAGAAGAAGCTTTAATGCTCTGTAACTTGGATGAAGCCCTCTCGAAGGAAAATCTAGCGAAAATCAAGGAAGTCGGCGAGGTTCAGAAGGCTGCTTATATTAGCTTGTAATGCATCAACCCTTTCCGAAACAAACAAATTGGATTGTCTTTTCCGGGGCACCTTGCTCTGGAAAAACTTCTATTCTAGAAAAACTTAAAGAACTAGGTTACAAATATAGACCTGAAGTAGCTCGTGGGTTCATTGAAGAAAAACTCAAACATGGACTCTGTCTAGAAACAATTAGAGGGGATGAAGCGGGCTTTCAAAAGCTAATTTTTCCAATCATATACAAATCTGAAGAAAATTTAGATCCAAACGAATTGATTTTTCTGGATCGGGCTCTTCCAGATTGCCTTTCTTATTTTTCTTTACATGGTTTAGACCCAAAAGACATTTGGGAGAAATGCAAAAATTTTAAATATAAAGCGGTATTTATCTTTGAACCTCTGGAACTTGTTTTAGATATGGCACGCAATGAGACAATTGAAGAAATAGAAATTTTAAACAAATGTCTAAAAAAGGATTACAAAAATTTGGGCTATGAAGCAATTATTGTCCCCGCAATGCTAATATCGGAGCGATTAAAATTTGTTTTACAAAAACTTGAGGAAAAAAATTTAATTACCAAATCTCATTAATCAATTCCATAGCCAGTTCAGCTAGTTCTTGATTGGAAAGCTTATCAAAACGCTTCCAGAGCTTATAAATATCGTCGAGCTGATAAACCAATTTAGATTTACTTGCTAAAAGCTCCGATACAGAGGGATGAGCACGGTAAGTTTGTATGCACTTTAATAGATTGAGTGCTTGCTTCTGGTCTTCGGTAAGCACTAATTCTTCTGCTCTGTTATATAGTTCTACAATCATTTAGATAAAAGGTCTGTAATAGTAAGATACCCAAATATTCTTTAAATCTTCTCCTCTCTATGAGTGTAAAAAGACCTACTTTTGTTCCCTACTTTTGTTAATGTAAAAGTTTTCTTAAAGTTTTTTCTTTCAAGACTAAAGTTGAGATTTTATTGATAGCATTTCAAATACTTATTTACTGTTTTACCAATTATGACTATTCAAGCTGCTCAACAAAGATTTTTTAGAACTGATTATAGATTTTTGCCGCAATATGGTGCTGTTCAAAGCCATTCACAACAATACTTACGTGATGGCAATTCATCACCATTAGCATTAGGTACACCTTTTAAAGCTTTACTAACGATGCCTACAAGCGCTATAAAAACGCTCTATGAAAAAGAAAGCCCTGGTTCA
>JANRMG010000164.1:0-1837 GCA_033761855.1 Candidatus Caenarcanales bacterium | reverse complement strand
GCCCAAAGAGCGGCTAAGCTAAACCCGATTGAGTGTTTGAGGTATGAATAAATTGACTACCTAATCCATTAACCACATAGCATCACTCACAAAACAGACACCGCCACCTTCTTCAAGTAATGGTCTAAGCTTAATAATAATTTGTTCCAAAGCTTCGGGAGGGCAGGTTGTAATTAAATAACTGTTCTCAAGAGCTTCCATAAAGCTTCCTCCGTCTTGAATCCCTCTTTCGCCCTTGCCTCTAATGTCGTCTATGATGGTGTAGCCTTTTATGCCGCCTTCTTCTAAAGCCCTTATAACTTGCTTTAATCGGAGCGAATCAACGATGATTTCGAGTTTTTTGACTGCTTGCATAACTTATTCCAAACTTATTTCCAAAAAAGATTAATTAAATAAAAATACAATGGAATTCCAAAAATAATGTTAAAGGGAAAAGTAATGCCTAAGGATAGAGAAACCGAAAGTCCAATATTAGCTCTGGGCACGGCAATTCTCATGGCGGCCGGTACTGCAACGTAAGAGGCGCTTGCCGCAAGAACTGTAAAAATCAGGGCATCACCTTTATTCAGCTCAAGAAGCTTAGAGAGGAAGATTCCAATACTGGCATTAATGATAGGCAAAATAAAAGCTAAAGAATAAAGAGAAAAACCAGCTTTGGTCAGGGCGGATAGTCTTTCGGCTACCAAAATACCCATCTCAAGCAAGAAAAGGCAAAGCATTCCTTTGAAAATATCTTGAGTAAAAGGTTTAAGAGCTTCCTCTCCGGCTGATGAAGTAATCCAACCAATTAATAAACTGCCGATTATGAGGATAATCGAACTGTTAGAAAAAACCTCAAGCCATGGCATTTTGTTTTTTTGATTTTTGGAATCTTTATTGATTTTGCGGGCCAAAAGAACACCCATGAGGATTGCAGGAAGCTCGATTACAGCCATTACAGCAATCATATATCCGTGGAAATCCTCTCCGAGAGACTTTAAATAAGATAGAGTGGCAATAAAAGTCACAACACTAACCGAGCCATAAGAAGCGGCTATTGCGATTGCATCTTCCTTTTTATTTTTTTGTTTGGCGATCAGAAAAACATAAAGGGTAATTATCACCGAAAGGAGAATGGCAGCCAAAAAAGTAAAAAGAATATGAAAACTAAAATGGTTTTTACTAAGCTCAACGCCTCCGTGGAAGCCAATAGACAGCAAAAGATAAATTGAGAGAAACTTGCTAAAAGCAGGAGGAATCTTTAAATCCGAGTTCAGAAGGCTTGCAACAAAGCCCAGAATAAAAAACAAAATCGCTGGAGTTTTGCTTAGATTCTCTATTAAAAAGTCAATCGGCATCTATGCTGTATCCAATAACTTTTTTATTTTATCAATCAAAGCTTTAAATAACTTTACATGATGAAATTGTTGATAGATTTAATATTCCAATAAATTTAGCCCTGAGCTTCAGATGGGACTTCTGTGCTGTCTTTCAAAAAAGGTTGTCCATTGAATAAAAATTCAACATTATATTTGCTTAAAGCTCTAGCAACTATTTCCATATTTTTTTGGCCAAAAGCTATACCTCTTTTTCTTTTTTCAATCATCGCCATCAAATTACTTACAATTTGACTAGGTGTATCAGAATTCTTCTTTACACCTCCCTTCAAGGCTAACTTTGTGTTTTCTAAATCTCTTTTAAAGTGATCAAATAAAGCATTTAAACCATCTTGTGGAATTGTAAAATTTCCCATTGCTGCCTTTTCAAGTAAAATTTGAATTTTGTTTTCTCCAAATTTTACTTCAAGTGGAGTTGCTGTTCTTTTAGCTTGTTTTCGACGAGCAGCATTAAAAACGGA
>JANRMG010000163.1:0-6571 GCA_033761855.1 Candidatus Caenarcanales bacterium | reverse complement strand
GGAACCATCGGGGTTAAGAGTTAAAACACCATTGGAAGGACCAGATACAAGAATGGAACTTAAACTATCACCATCAATATCAGAGTCGTTAGAGAGAATGCCTTTGGCTGGAACTGTCAGAGCGGTATCTTCGTTGGTTGAGTAAGAGTCGTTTTTGGCAACTGGTATATCGTTAATAGAATTAACGGTTATGAAAACGGTTGCAGTGTCCAAGCCGCCGTTGCCATCGGAGATGGTGTAGGTAAAGCTGTCAGTGCCGTTGAAATTAGCGTTGGGAGTATAGGTAAAGTTACCGGCAGGATCCCAAGTAATGCTTCCATTGATAGGATCAGTTTTAGAGATAACCGTTAAGGTATCCAAATCAAGGTCAGAATCTAGTCCACCAGCGCTACCGTCAAGAACATTAAAGCTGGTTGGAGTATCTTCGTCAGTGACAACAGAATCATCAAGAGCATTAGGAGCATCGTTAACCGAAGAAACATTAATGGTTACGGTTGCCGTATCGCTTCCACCTTGCCCATCAGAGATTGTATAAGTAAAAGTGTCACTGCCTTTAAAGTTAGGGTCTGGGTTGTAAGTAAATTTAGTTCCATCGAAGCTTAAGGTTCCATTTGTCGGGTCGGTGAAAGTGCTTATTGTAAGAGGATTCGCCTCTGGGTCAGTATCATTGAACAAAAGATTGTTCGGACTAAAGCTCAACAGGCTATCTTCGTTGGTAACCAAAGAGTCATTCTTCGCATCTGGAGGGCTATTTATTTTAAAAACATCTATTGATTCTGAAGTTGTGCCATTATTGTCGGTAGCAATTACCTTCATTTCATAACTGTTTCCAGCAATAAAACTAAAATCTGTATGATCAATGTTAATGATTCCTGTGCTCGAATTGCCTGCATCGACAAAGCTTCCGCTCTCGTCTTTTATAAAGAAATGGTAATCCTTGATTGAGCCGTCTGTATCATAAGCTTTGGCGATTGACGTCCAATCTTCGTTGGCAGGAACAACGTTTAAACTTGTTGCGGGATCAGTTGGGTCATTTTTAACAGCGTCAAGCTTCCCTTCAATCCAGGGAGTTCCGCTTTTATCGGTTATATGTCCTGGATCTGATAAAGTTGGATCTTCGATTCCAGGTGTTTTAGGATTAGTGTCTCCGGGCGTTAGGAAAATTGGCGCAGAATTAACTCTAAAAGTATCATAGGAAACGGCCGTTCCTCCGTCATCATCAGTAACGCGGACCGCCATCGAGTAGGTTTCACCAGCTTTGAATGCAATTTTAGTGTGATCAATTCCGATTTCTCCATTTGTTGACATTCCAATATATTCACTAGATGAGTATGTTCCATCTTTGTTAATGTCGATCCAGAAATCATATTTGTTGATCAAACCGTCTGGGTCATAAGCTTTAGCAATTGCAGTCCAATCTGAATTGTATTGAACAACATTGCTGATTGAATCAAGTGAGCCATCATTTTTAACAGCATCAAGTTTCCCTTCAATCCAAACTGTTCCTACTTTATCCGTTGTATGAGCAGTATCTCCTAAAATTGAATCCTCAATACCAGCTTTGCTTGGATCTGTATCTCCAGGAGAAAGAAAGATCGGTTTAATATTTACGACATTAATGTTTTTTGTGTCAGTGTCGGTTGCACCCTTGTTGTCTGTAACTGTAACAGAGGTTTGAGTGCCGCCTAAGGTGTTATAAGTGTAGAAAGTTTTTCCGTCAAATAATCCGTCTGGTGCATTGTCTGGGGTTTCGGAGTAGATTGAACCATCTCCAAAATCAAAATCGTAGCGGACAATTTGTCCGTCTAAATCAAATGAGCGGCTTGCATCAAATAGAACGGGTACCCCTTGATTGGTTTGTGAATTAACGTCTAAGAGAGCTTGTGGTGATAAATTCCCTGGTGCCTTTGGTATGTCAGGCATCATAGGCATATCTGGAGTTATAGGATCAGATGAATCATCCTGTACAAAAAATTCAGGTATTGAGCTTTGTATTATTTCTCTGGATTGTACTTCGGGTATTTCAAGTTGAGAATAAGAGGTTTCTCTGAGCGAAGATTGTGGAGCCTGAAGAGCAGCATAGGATGTTTCACGAAAAGGTTGTTCTTCAATCGAACTTATTCGATTTGGTTCTATATCAACTTGATGAGAGGAAAGAGGTTGGTTATGAGGGTTGGGTTCAGCAGATTCAGATAAAATGGGAAAGAAAAGGGTTTCATCTTCAGATACAACGTCGGAAGGAACTTCATCAAAGGTAAAAATGTTATCTCCTGCCCAAGCTTGAGCCAGATAAGGAATAACAAACATAAAAGATCCAGGAACAATTCTCTCAAGAACGCTAAAGTCGCTTCTTTTGCGTTTGTTTTTTCCTTTGTCTTGGTTAAGACCATCTCCAGAACTGGTTTTACGTTTTCTCCCTCGTGACATTAAATTTTGACTCCCCGCATACCTAAATCCATAGGTATTTATAATTTTCCCTAAAAAGGAGAGCAAATTTGGGGATTAAAGGGGAAAGAGAGAAGCAATAGGGAATTCATTAATAGGCTAATAACTAATGGTGCGTGTTTGACATATTAAAAAAAGTGGCTAACAGCAACGAAATGCGCCGTTAAGAATCCTGATTCTGGAAGGCGCATTGGACGGGTGCACCTCCAGGAAAATAGAGGGTTCGGGTCGTCGCGACCCGGGAGCGGGGATGCAAGGGGCTGGCGGTAAGCCCCTTGTAACCTCCCTTTATAAAATTTCTCAGAAATTAAGCTTTTGTTTTTCCTAGATCTCTTACCATCACCTGTTTCTCTGTCTTTTAAAAATCCGCACCATTAGTTAATACTACTTCCAGTACCATTGTTCAATGTTATAGGCCAAACCAGAAAGCTTACTCGGGGCAAAATTGCCTATTTTCTCGTCCTGAACTGCCACAAGAACATCAGGAGTTGCAAGGTAAATTAGAGGTTTTTGTTCCCAGAGAATATTTTGAATTTTATAGTAAAACTTTTTCCTTTGTTCGAAGTCCAGAAAACCTGTTCCTTGTTTTAGGCTATTGTCAATTTCTCTTTCCCAGTCACGAGTATCGTTAGCAGTTCCTTGTTTTCTTTGATCAAAAATATGCAGGCGTGAATTGGAATATAAAAAGTTGGCTGAGCTGTTCGGCTCAAAGAGGTCTCCACCGGTTAGCCCCATTATACAAGTCTCCCAATCACCGCTTTGCATAATTCTAACCACTAGATTATTAAATTCAATAACTTTAATTTCTACTTTAATTCCAAGCTTTTTGAGCTGCTCCTTAATTAAAACTGCCATCAGCTCCCTTGGAGAGCTTGTATCTGTTGCCCCAGAGGCGTTAGTGTAAATTGAAAAACTAACCAAGTTCCCCTTTGAATCTCTGAGTTGTTTATTCTTGTCTAATTTGAAGCCAGCTTCTTTGAGAAGCTCTTGGGCTTTTTGTAGTTGTGGTTTGGCTTGACATTGTTTAGTTAAGCTTTTGTCAAAGTATATTGAATTCACCGAAGTGCTGAAACAAAGAGGGCTTCCAATGCCTTGATAAATACTGTCAATCATGGCTTGTCTGTCAATCCCGAGAGCAATTGCCTCACGGAATTTTTGATTATTGAACCAAGAAGAAGCTTCTTTTCTAACATTTTTTCCAGCACTAGATCTAGACATGTTAAAAGCAAGGAAGATGCTTGTTTCTGATGGGCCTTCATGATAGACACTAAAGCGATTTTTAGTTGGTATTTGCTTCAACAAGTCGAGTGTATCAGGTGTTAAAGAGATATACAAAAATTCCCCAGAAATGAATTTGAAAAGTTCTAGATCTCCGGAGGGGATGATTTGGTGAGTGATTCCCTCAAAATAAGGTAGCTTGTTACCCTCTTCATCAACCACAAAATAATTGGGATTGGCTTTCATTTCTACTCGTTCGCCCTTTGCATAATTTGTAATCACAAAAGGACCGCTTACAATGAGCGATTTTGGATTTAAGTTTGTTCCCCAGAGTGAAGAGAAAACCTCTCTTAGTTTTTTTAGTTTTGCCTCTCCCACAAGGCCTTTGGAAGCTTCATCTAGAATTGGCTCAAAGTAATGTGCTGGAGCAATCGGATACCCCAACTCACTAAGCAACGGAGCAAAGACTCTCTCGGTTTTAAAAGAAACTGTATACTCATCGAAGGCCTTTACTTCAGGGAATTTACCATTTACTAAAAGACTCTCTCTAGCTCCAAGCCTTTCTAATCCATCTTTAAGGATAGTATTCCAAGTGAAAATTACATCTCGTGAAGTTATAAGTTTGCCATCAGACCATTTAATGCCCTTGCGAAGATGAACAAGAATTTCTCTTCCCTCTTGTTTAGTTTCAAAGTCTTTTGCAAGATTTGGAATGATTTCTCCATTCCATGGGTTTCTTTCCACTAGGCCTGCAAACATAGTTCCGGCAATGCTTGAGCTGGTTGCATCTGTTGAGGCCCAATAATTAAAGGTCTTTGGTCCTGAGCTTACTAAGCTTAAAACAATCTTTCCACCATATTTACCTGGTCTGCCGCTAATAATTTGCTTGTATTCGATTCCATTTTTGTCTAATAACTTTACTTCGTATTTACCAGAAACAGCAGGCTTCTTGATTTCTAATTTTAATTTTTCTATTTTTGATTCAGTTCTTTGTTGGTTTTCTTCTTTGGAACAGCCAAAAGAAAACATTAGAAAACAAAAGACTGTTATAAAAAGGGTCGGTTTGGTAAATGCAATCACTAAGTTCACGTAACGGCTAATGAATTGATTATTTAATACTAACCAATTGCTTCTATTAAATCCAGAATGTCGATTGCCTGATTGTAATTGTCAAACAAAAAGTCCTTCCAAACTCTCGCTTAGAAGGACTTAGTTAACGCAATAAAACAAGCAAAATTACTAATAATTACTATTTACTGATCTCTACTATTGCTCACTTACGGAATCAAACAGAGGCTTAAGTACATAAACAACATTTGGATGTCTTAATTTCTTAAGTGCATTTGCTTGAATTCTACGGGCTTGCTCATGCGTAATATTCATTTTCTCAGCAATGTCCCGCAATGTGTATTTGTGTCCATCAATCAATCCATAGTGCAGCTCAGCTACCATTCTCTCTTCATCATTTAAAAACTTAGAAAGTGCATGATTAACAGTTTTGGAAAGAGTGTCGTTAAAAGTAACTTGCTCTGGTGAAAGTTTACTTTTATCTTCAATCAAGTCCTGTATGCTTCCATCACTGTCTTCATCATTGATTTTTAAATCTAAAGAAATCGGTGTCTGCATATTACCCATCAGGCGTTTAATTTGAGTGACAGGTAGCTCCATCAAAGTCGACAATTCAGTGTCGCTTAAATCGCGACTTAGCATCGTGCTTGCTGTTTCACTGACCCTTTTGATTTGGTTTATCTGTTCAACCATGTGAACAGGTAAGCGAACTAGTCTAGATTTGTCAGATAAGGATCTTGTAATCCCTTGTTTAATCCACCATGTCGCATAGGTAGAAAAACGAAAACCTTTAGTGTAATCAAACTTTTCAGCTGCTCTGATTAAGCCCAAGTTACCTTCTTGAATCAAATCAATAAAAGGCAAGCCTTTGTTAATATATTTTTTGGCGATGCTGACTACAAGCCTTAAGTTGTGTTGAACCAACAACTTTTTAGCTTTTAAGTCTCCCTCTTGAACTTTTCTAGCAAGCTCAAGTTCTTCATGAGGTTTTAGTAAAGGAATTTTATTTAAATTCTTTAAGTAGAATTTCGTTGAATCAATAGTCTCGTCTAGTTTTTCAGTCTTAACCGGGACTTCATTGAATTCCTCATCAAGAGTGTCTTCAAAAACGACACCATAATGAGATACTTCAATTGGAACTTCTTTAGTTATTTCATTATCAGAAAAAGTTAAAACATTCTCTGTATTTATCTGGTCTACCGACCTTGCATTGGTTCTGAGAGGCTTCATATTTACTCCCCCTTCTTCAGTGAGTTTTTCCTTATGCAAAGAATCATTCTAACATTTATATTTTGGTGGAATTTAAAACAGGTTAAGCCTAAGTAAAGATTGTTCTTTGAATTACTCTTATGGTTAGAGTAAAAGCTTGAAATTAAGACCAATTGCTAGTTGACACTAATAGATAATTAATAATTTTTGAAAAATTTCTTAAAAGGTCGCCTTAAAAAAAGAATCCTTAAAAACAGCAAATCTTTCTAGAGGAAAGACCCGATAAAGCTCTCTAGCAATTCTCTGCCAAATTCTAAGTCTTTGTGTTGAATCAATATAGGCGTAGCCCGTCATGCCGGGTTTGAGTTGATTTTCTCTATTGTCAACTGTCATTGTTACATTCCAACGTTTCTGCGACACGTCTTTGGTAATGCTTGGATCGGCTTGTTTGGGGTCTTCACTAGCTATTGCAATGGCCGAGACTTTGCCCTTAAATTTTTGCCCTGGGTAAGCTCGAATAGTAAGCGTGATTGGTTGTTCCTTTTTAACAAAAGTCAAATTATCTTGTGAAACTTTGACTTTGACCTGTACTTCACTTAAATCAGCCACAGAAAAAAGTACTTGATCTGGA
>JANRMG010000162.1:0-2590 GCA_033761855.1 Candidatus Caenarcanales bacterium | reverse complement strand
AACACCATGGCTTCTGCGATTGAAGCTATGGGCATGAGCTTACCAGGCGGAGCTTGCTCTCCAGCTGTTGGAGCTGCAAAACTTAGAGAGTCGCGTCAAGCTGGAATTGCAGTTATGAACCTGCTAAAGCACAATATTACGCCCAACCAAATAATCACTAAGAAATCAATCAAAAACGCTATCATCGTAGCTATGGCTCTGGGTGGGTCTACCAACATGGTTTTACATTTACTTGCCATTGCAAGCTCGATTGGAGTAGAACTTAGCATAGATGACTTTAATAAAATCTCGGATATTACGCCCCACATTGCCGACCTAAAGCCTAGTGGACAATATGTTGCCGCCGACTTCGATAAAATAGGTGGAGTTCCAAGATTAATGAAATACCTCTTGGAAAAAGACTTTATAAATGGTGAGTGTTTAACATGCACAGGAAAGACTGTTGAAGAAAATCTTGAATCGGTAGCTCCGCTTGAGTTTGAGAGCCAAAAAATATTAATGCCAGTTGAAAAACCCCTGCGCAAGACTGGACCCTTGGTAATTTTGAGAGGTAATTTGTCTCCCAATGGTTGCGTAGCTAAAATCTCCGGTTTAAAAGTAACCGAAATTACAGGTCCAGCCAAGGTTTACAATTCGGAAGTAGAGACTTTTAACGCCATCAAGGAAGGCAAGGTCCAAAAGGGGGATGTAGTGGTTATTCGCTATGAAGGCCCCAAGGGAGGACCAGGAATGCAAGAAATGCTTTCGGTTACAGCAGCCCTTATGGGCCAAGGCCTCGGCGAAGATGTAGGTTTAATAACAGACGGTAGATTCAGTGGCGGAACTCACGGGTTGGTTGTCGGGCACGTTGCGCCAGAAGCTCAAGACGGTGGGCCAATCGCCGTTATTGAGGATGGTGATATTATTACCATCTCAGCTGAAAGAAAGCTTATAGAAATAAAACTCAGTGATGAAGAAATTAAAGAGCGCTTGAGCAAATGGAAAAAACCAGAAATTAAATACAAGCGTGGAGTGATGGCCAAATATGCTCACTTAGTTTCTTGCAGTTCTAAAGGCGCTGTTACAGATTTATTTGAATAAAATTTGGGTTTATTTACGTGTTCTGGATTAAATCTGTCCGCTTTTTCGGAGCAAGGTCAAAAGATTTAATCTCAGATTCTAAGCACCAAAACGATAGCCGAAACCACGCACGGTAACAACATGCTTCCCTTGGTCGCCTAACAGCTCGCGTAACCAACAGGCATGAACGTCCACTGACTTTTCACCAACGTTTTCGTTACCCCAAACGGAATCAAGGATTTGTCCGCGGGTAAAAACACGTCTTGGGTTAAGCATCAAAAGCTTCATCATTCCAAATAGTTTAGGTGAAAGTTGCTTCTCGTCTTGGTCTACCCAAACACGGTGAGCATCAAGATCCATAACTATACGGTCATAAACTATGCGTTTGCTAGGAGTTGGAGAAACTTGCTGAGTGCGTCGCAAAACACTCTTCATTCTTGCGATTAATTCTTCAGGATTAAATGGTTTGGTTAAATAATCATCTGCACCTGCTTCAAGCCCTTGGATAATTTCTTCTTTGGCGGTTTTCCCGGTTACCATTATGACTGGAACAGTTTGCTGAGCCGTTCTGAGTTCGCGTAGAAAGTCAATTCCTTGCATTGCACCTGGTAAGTTCCAGTCTAAAATTATCAAATCGCAAGGTTGCAAATGAAAAGCTTCAGAAGCTCTTTCAGCATCAGTGGCGCCAACCACTTGATATCCTTTTTGCTGAAGGAAATAAGTTGTTGCCTCTAAAAGCGGTACTTCGTCTTCAACTAAAAGAACTCTTATTGACATATAACACTCCTCAAGAATAAACTCACAGTTATCAACACAGTTGAGATAAGCAAAATTTCTTAAATATAAAACTACAATTATTCTAGCTTTAAGGTTAAGAAAGTAGCTAATTAACTGCTTATTAAATTCATGTACTTGTTTAAGCTCAACTTAACGGTGACTTCCCTTTTAAAATTAAGAAGCGCTTAATAAAACATTTTCTTTTGAACAATGAATCCGCATCAAACGCTTCTTCCAAAGGAAGTTTCTTAAACACATCACAATATTCTAGGTATTTCCCTTTATTGCATATACAATTTCATAGCGCTCAGTCCAGGGTTTTATCTCAACGCTTTCAAAGCCGTTTTTTAAAAGTAAAGCTTTTAGGTCTTTAGCGGTTTGGTGTCTTCCTGGATACAAGGCTCCCATCCATTCGGGTGGCTTGCTAAGAAGGAAAAGCGAACCCGGACGAAGCACTCTGGAAACCTGCTGGACTATGGCCGCAAATCCGGGCAAAAATTCACCGACTTCCATCAAACTCACAAAATCATAAGAAGAATCTGCTTTTGCTGACCAATTGTTCATATCGCTTAAATCCATTCTCTGGATAATAACTTTATTTCGAAGCTCCTCATCGAGTTTGTGAAGAGATACCTCGAATTTCTTTAGCATTCCCTCCGAAAAATCAACCGCTTCGATTGAAGAGTTTAGGTTTTTAGCAAACCAATTTTGTTCTAAAAGCATAAGGCTCATACGGCCAGTCCCACAGGCCAAA
>JANRMG010000161.1:0-3582 GCA_033761855.1 Candidatus Caenarcanales bacterium | reverse complement strand
CTGATACCCAATCTCCATTTTCAGAAGCTGCTTTACATGCTAAATGAAAAGCCATATCTTCCATTTCTTGAGCATGGTCATTGAATAAGCGTATTAAAAAACCTTTTTTTGAATCCAATGGCAAAGATTCAAAAAGAAAATATAAATTTTGACCAATGGTTAAATCTTGTTCACTCATACAATAATTTTACCCAGTTTTTAAAACAGATGACACTACCAATAGTAATAAACCTAAAAAACCCTCCCACCAAAAGAGGCGAGAGGGTTTTTAGAGAGATTAAGATTCAAAACTTACTTAGTAATTTCAGTTACAGAACCTGCACCTACTGTTCTTCCACCTTCACGGATAGAGAACTTCATTCCAACTTCAACAGCGATTGGGCAGATGAGTTCAATGTCCATTTTTACACGGTCACCAGGCATTACCATTTCGATGTTTTTGCCATCGTCACTGGTAAAGGTGGTAATTGAACCTGTTACATCCGTTGTACGAACGTAAAACTGTGGTCTGTAGCCAGGGAAAAACGGAGTGTGACGTCCACCTTCTTCTTTACTCAAAACATAAACTTCCGCTTTAAAGTTAGTGTGAGGAGTTATGCTACCAGCTTTAACGAGAACCTGACCTCTTTCGATTTCTTCCTTAGCAACACCACGAAGAAGTAAACCAACGTTGTCGCCAGCTCTTCCTTCATCGAGGGTTTTACGGAACATTTCTACTCCGGTAACAACTGCTTTCTTCTTCTCTTCGGTTATACCAACGATTTCGATTTCTTCGCCTGTCTTAACCATTCCTCTTTCAATTCTTCCGGTAGCAACAGTTCCACGACCGGTGATGGAAAATACATCTTCAACTGCCATCAAGAGAGGTTTGTCAATGTCTCTTTCGGGAGTTGGGATGTAGCTGTCAACTGCATCCATGAGTTCATAGATTTTGTCAACCCACTCATCGTCTCCACGCTTAGTTGCAGGAGCAGCAATCATTTTGTCAAGAGCTTTTCTAGCAGAACCTTTTATGATTGGGAGATTATCTCCATCAAAACCATATTTGCTTAAAAGTTCTCTGGTATCTAATTCAACCAATTCAAGCAATTCAGCATCAATACTTGGATCATCAGTTTTGTTGAGGAAAATAACCAATCTTGGAACTCCAACTTGTCTTGCAAGAAGAATGTGTTCTCTAGTTTGGGCCATAGGACCGTCAGTTGCGGCAATAACGAGGATTGCTCCGTCCATCTGAGCAGCACCGGTAATCATGTTCTTAACATAGTCCGCGTGGCCTGGGCAGTCTACGTGAGCATAGTGTCTTTTTTCTGTTTCGTATTCAACGTGGGCGGTGTTAATAGTAATACCGCGAGCCTTTTCTTCTGGCGCTGAATCAATATCTTCGTACTTTCTAGCCTCCGATTGACCCATAGCTGCAAGAGTCATGGTGATTGCAGCGGTAAGAGTAGTTTTACCATGGTCAACGTGGCCGATAGTACCTATGTTTACGTGGTCTTTTTTACGCTCAAATTTCTGACGAGCCATTGTGAAATCCTTTCCTCAGATCTATTTACAAAAAAATTAATTTATAACAACTTCCCTATTCTAATTCATTTTTCGCTTTAGTCAATAAGATTTACATAAAATCTTTCAATATAATCAAACAAGCTTTAATAATAGATTCAGAGAGAAATCCCCAAAATCCAATTAGTTTAGTACTTAATCAAAAAAGAAGAACTAAACGGGCAGATACTGAGGAATAAACGAAATCACAATTGCAAAAACAAAAGAAGCTAACAATGCATACCAAAAGTTTTTAACATAAAATCCATCTAAGAATTTATCTACAATCATTAGAAGAACAGCGTTAAAAACAATTTGGAAGAGTCCCTGACTTACAGCCCTATTAAACTGTTGAAGGCCAAAGTAATTGAAAGCGTAGGTTATTAAAGCATTTAAAATTGCATAAACTATCACCACCCAAATCGAAGACATAAAGTTTTTCAAATCAATCTCTGGAAGGATTTTAACGATCAGAAAAACAACGATAGCGTTGATAAGAATATCCAGTAGGATTTTAATAATATCGCTTTGAGACAGTTCCATAGACTACTCCTTAAGTTAATTAAATAAATTTATTACATTTTAGCTGTTGAACCGTTTTTTTTTAACTTCTAGTTTTTATATTTATCCAATCTTCCAAAAGCTAAGTATAAAATTTTGATTACCACAATGTATTTTGTTTATAGATTTCGTTTCTTTAGATACTCTCTCCAAGTGCAATTCAGCTGGCAAAGCATAGGCAGTTCTAACAAATGTTTCCTCGTCAAAGCCCTCTGGTACAACAATTACTAATTTTTTATACTTGTGATAATTAAATAGCTCTTTGTTATAAGAATCATCAAGCCAAATTAAATTAGATTTTGGAAAATACAATTTTAAGTTACCCGCAACATTGCGGATTCATAGATTTTATGATGAAAATTCATCAAAAGTATTTCACGGCTACGATAAAGCCAATAAAGATTGGGAGCTACTAAGACTAAAACTATTATTAATGAAATATAAATCTTTTGATTAAATAAGTATTTGCGGTAAGGCTTATAAAGAGCAGCCGCAATAAAGAGTAACAAAATCAAAAGTACGAAGTTATATTTAGCCAAAATCCCCAGCGCACCGGCAAGACCAAAGAGGAAATAATTTTTAAGCGAGTCATCTTTTACAATTCGGCAAAAACAATAAATAAAAGCGGTAGCAATCGTTGTTGCCAAGGTCGTGTGCGTCCTTACAATAATATCGATTATTTCATTTGAGACAAAAACATTTGCTAAGGCAGCCAAAGTACATATAAAAAGTCCCAGAGAAGTACTTTGTGAAAAAAGCCTGTAGGAAAGAAATAAAAAGACAAAAGCCAAAACAAATAAAATCTCATGGAGCAGTTGTAAAGCAAAAAAGTTAGTACCTAAAATTTTAAAAAAGACAATTTACAAATAACTATAAAGCGGTGGCTGAATGCCGTATCCCAGTTTTAATTGCTGTGCCCACAAAAGCTGTTCCGAAAAATCACTGGTTGCAATTTAATAATAAAGCTCTGAAAAACAAGATTCAGAAGAGCACATAACAAAAGGAAAAACCACAAAGATTTATATTTAGGAAGCTGTAAAGAAAAATTAAAAGCTTCGTTTAAATTAATCATTTTTAAAATCTTTCACGTGCTGAATTTCTGATGATTTTTACAGATGAATTTAATTAAAGGATCTAACTGTAAAGCATTATGATTAACCATTAAATGCTTAAATAAACCAAGCTTTGCCTAAATTCATCTTTTGAACAAGCGGTTTCGTGGAACAAGTTACTTATATGCCGGACTTAAAACAAGTCATGGGATTTCCCCCTCTAATACCGATTAGTCGTAATTTATTTCCAAGCAATCCTGCATTGCCAACGTCTCTTAACGGTCTCCAAAAAACAAAACCAAGCAATATCTCCGAAAAAGTAAACAAAGACAAGATTGAATCCAGCGGTTCAGGAGTAGAAACAGAACAACACACTTTAAAAAACGAGAAAGAGGAAAAAGTAAAAAAGATTGAGACATCGGAT